>CALBBS010000038.1 GCA_937926845.1 uncultured Atopobium sp.
ATGAAATCTCCAACTAAACGCATTTTTTACCACTTGAGGATATGTTTTGCCTCAAACAGTGTTGATTGCACAGACTGCGCAGGCCAACGCCCAACTAAGCGTCTACCTTGCTCTACTTTACCAGCAAAAAAGAAGGCTGTGCGAAGCACAGCCTTCTTTGCACTTATGATCTATACGCCAAATCTAACGGCGAGCCTTTACAGAGTACGCAAGGCCGGAAGCAATAATACCTGCAGCAGCAAGTGCGCTTGCAATGGACATTGCTTCGCCAGTATCTGGCAGGTTAGACCTCTTCTTCTTAGGAGTCTTAGGCTTTGGCTCTGGATTAGGATCCGGCGTTGGGGTTGGTGTAGGAGTTATTGGCTTATCAGCTGTAGCAACTTCCGTAGGAACAATAGTCTGGTCTGCAGCATTGAATGTTGCAGGAGCTACCGTAAATGGAATCTGATTTGCATTGAGCTCATATCCCTCTGGAGATGCAGTCTCAACCAGGTAATAATTGCCTGGCGTCAGATAGAACTTATCTCCGTCCTGATAGATACCCTTAGTCAGCAAATCTGCAGTTGCCGCAGTGTTCTGAACCAGCGTAGTCAGCTCAGTTTTTGTAAGAACATCTCCGGATGTAAAGGTACCGTCTGCACCAGTAGTAAGCCCCTCTTTAACCAGTGTGCCATCAGCCTTGTATAGGCTATAGGTTGCACCAGCAACAGGCTTGGAGGCATCATCAGAGTCAGTCTTCACAAGCTTCAAAGGAGAAGGAACTGCACGATACGTGAGGTAATACTGCCTGGTACGGTTTACAGAACCGTCTGCGTTGAAGCCAGGGGCCAAAACCGAATTATCGCGAGGGCCAGAGTTATACGTACCAATTGCAAGAGATGTTCCCTCTGGGACATCGATATCGTTTGCAATATAGACGTAAGAATCACCAGGTCCCGCAGCCTTAATCTCGTCAACCGACTTACGAACAGTGGTCAGCAACAGGTTGGTTGATGGATCGGTCTCAAACTTATTACCGCCAGCAACAGGATCATCTGCAGTAACACCAGCATACTCAGGCATATAAACGACATGACCCTTTGTGTTGTAACGCGCAGACACCTGACGATCCTCAAATGCTGCGGAGGTTGTATATGTAGCAGCAAGATCATCAAGACCAAGAACACTCACTGCACCGTTACCATAAATAGGAAGGCCAGCATTTCTTTGCGCAATAGGATCACTTAGACCAAGACCATTAAGCTGTCTGTACGCAAGGTCATCGACATAGTGATACACAGCTGTTGCGGTATCAATAACTCGCGCAGGATAACGTTTGGTGTATGCGTGAGTGCCTCCCCAAGATTTCTTAATGCCACCCTGAATTCCCAGTTGATAAGACCTATCAGAAATATTCAGTGGTGCGGAGAACTCAATGTACTGACGAGCTGTGACTGGTGCAGTAAATACAGCGGCAGGCTCTTCATAAGAAGTGCCTCCCATAATAGACTGACCATTGACCTTGACGGTAAACATCAAATTAGTCTTTGGGCCACCACCCGAAAGAGCACCTGTTGCATCCATTGGCTTGTACGTATCAACAGCAGCATGCGCCGAAACAGCCACCTTACGTAGACCATAGCCGTTTGGATCATTGTGTGGGTAGTTGAGCAGGTTCTCTGCATCGCCGAGAAGGACGTAGTAAGCACGAATTTCTCCGCCTTCGGCAATCATCTGCGCAACAGAATATTTAGTTGGATCCATGTCCAGCTTGAGCGCAGTTCCATCAGGCTTTACCCAGTAATAACGCGCGATGACACCTGTACGGTCTTCTCGCGGTTTAGCAGCCTGAGCAGTAATCTCTGCCTGAATTTCAGCATCTGAAATAAAGTCAGGGAATGGATTTGCCACGGTCTGCGTACCGTCAAGCGGAGCGCCATCCACATCTTCGGAATAAACTGTTGGGTCGGCAGCAAATGCTGTGTGTGGCAGAACAAACGCCAAAATTGCACCCATAAATAGCGTAAGAATTGCTAAAACCGTAAAGCGAGAAAATCGAGTGCTTCTAACGCTTCTAACAGAAGTCCTGTTCATACATCCTTCTTTCAGCGTGAAGGGTGAATATTTATGTATATACCATAGCTCATTTCTTGTCATTTATGCAGATGAGACCAAAACAGATGATATTTTTGTTCATTAAATCGCTAAAGGGACACATTCAAGCGGCCTAGACTACTGGTCTAGGCCGCTTGTTAAGATCGCTTGTTAAGACTGCATTAGGCCGCTGGCTTAAGTAGTGGTTTGCTGGTCCGTATTACTTACATCTACTTATCAGGAGTAAGGTGCCAAATCTCATTGTTATATTCGGCAATAGTTCTATCAGATGAGAACGTTCCTGCCATAGCAATATTCACAAGAGACTTCTGGAGCCACGCTCTCCTATCCTCATAATCATCGAACACGTGCTCTTTTGTTGAAATGTATGCTTCCAAATCAAGCAGCGTCATAAACCAGTCTTTTGAGCACAAGTTTTTGTGAAGACGCTCCAGGCGCTCCTCATTACCAAGAGAAATAAACTCTGGGCTAATTAAGAAATCAACGAGTGGTTTAATCTGGGGCTTCTTATAAAACTCTTTTACTTTGTAACCTTTGTGCTCATAAAGGTTTACAACCTCATCACTTGAAGCACCAAACGTGTAGATATTCTCCTTGCCTACCAAGTCGGCAATTTCTACATTTGCACCATCAACTGTGCAAACGGTAACAGCGCCGTTAAGCATGAACTTCATGTTGGAAGTTCCAGAGGCCTCTTTAGAAGCTAGA
>CALBBS010000039.1 GCA_937926845.1 uncultured Atopobium sp.
CTTAGACTCTTGGCTGCATAAAAATAGCGTAGCAGCCATATAAACTGCTACGCTATAAAAGTCTAACTTTTGGGGGTCACATCAGTTTAGTGCAGACTCCTTTTTGTTGTAGATAAACCAGAGGTTTATGGAGTTCCTGTTCCAGTTCCAGTGCCCGTACCGGTGCCAGTACCTGTTCCTGTACCAGTTCCGGTGCCCGTTCCAGTACCAGGTGTAGCTGGAGTAGTAGGAGTGGTAGGAGTAGTAGTGTTGTCCTCTTCTTCCTCCTCCTCGTCAGTCTCTTCTTCCTCTTCCTCGTTGTCATCTTGCTTTTCTTGCTTGGCATTAGCGGAGCCACCAACAAACTTCCAGTAGCTATCAGGCTTATAGGAAATCTTTTCAGTGGTCTTAGGGAATTCAGCACGTGCAACACCAGAAAGTGCTGCGTTCATGTAGTATGCCCAAACATACTGAGCGGTAACAAAGGTAGAGGACTCTCCGCCGCCAATAATAACGGGGTCGCGACTATCTGGATATCCGCACCAAGCAACTGTTGCAAGCTGTGGGGTATAGGCGCAGAACCAAAGGTCCTCGGAGTTATCGGAAGTACCCGTCTTACCAGCAACTGGTTGGTTGAAGGTCTTCAGGTTGTAGGCATAACGACCAGTACCAGAGGTAAGGACACCGCTCAGAACATCAGTAGCAGCTGCAGCAACAGCTGGACTAATTGCCTGAACTGGGTTGTCTTTGTGCTCGTAGATAACGTTTCCGTTACGGTCTTCGATGCGCGTAATTGCTACAGCATCACGACGAACACCGCCTGCAGCAAGGGTTGCAAAAGCTGTGCACTGCTCAATAGGAGTTACGCCCTGAGAACCAAGAGTGGTAGACAGGTATGGTTGTAGCTGGGTGCGAATGCCCATAGCGTAGCAAGTCTGAAGGATCTTATCGATACCAATAGCTTCAGCGACCTGCGCATAGACAGTGTTGGAAGAGTAGACCGTACCTTGACGCAGCGTAATTGCTCCGTAGCTGTAGTTACCAGCGTTTCTGACCAACCAGGTTGGCGTAATTTGCATAGGAGAGTTGCCGTTAAGAACAATCTCTGGGTTCATGCCTTCAGAAAGGGCCGCTACCAGCGTATACATCTTAAAACTTGAACCCATCTGACGGTTACTACTAGTTGCAATGTTGTACTGGCTCTTTGAGTAATCCTGTCCACCAACCATTGCTTTAATGTAGCCAGTTTGAGGATCAATAGAAACCAAAGCAGCACCCAGGCGAGGGTTGCCAAGCTCAGCGATACGCCTTGTAGCAGCCTCATCAGCGTCTTTCTGGAGGTCAGGATCAAGCGTGGTGTAAACGCGCAATCCACCCTGAAGAATGGTGTCGCTATCAAAGTCTTCCTGAAGCAGACTACGAATGTAGTCAGTCCAGTAAGGGAACTGACCAATGTTATCGGTCAAAGTACCAGGATTAAGCACTAAGTCCTCAGCAACAGCCTCATCGTATTGCTCTTGCGTAATATCACCTGCGCGAAGCATACGCTCAAGAACAGTGTTGCGTCTTTCTCTTGCAGCCTCTGGATTGACGGTTGGGTCATAGGCAGAAGGTGCGTTTGGAAGACCAGCAAGTGTTGCAGCCTCAGCAAGGGTTAGGTCACTTGCATGCTTGTTGAAGTAGATAATACTTGCTGCTTCAATACCGTAAGCACCATTACCGTAGTAAATGGTGTTGAGGTACATATTAAGAATCTGGTCTTTAGTAAACTTCTTCTCCATCTGAATGGAGATGTAAGCCTCGCGGACCTTACGCTTCAAAGAACGCTCAAACTGCTCGTTGGAAAGAACAGTGTTACGAACAAGCTGCTGTGTAATAGTGGAAGCACCTTCGCCGCCACCAAACAAAGAGCCAACAGATGCACGGACAATACCCCAGGGGTCAATACCGCTGTGGGAATAGAAGCGCTTATCCTCAGTATCAATGGTGCCCTGAATAACATAAGGAGAAATCTGATCCAAGGTAACAGAACGGCGCTGCTGCAAATAGAAGTCAGCAATGTCGTTACCCTTGGAGTCATAAACGCGGGTGGGCTCTGCTACCAGGTAGGCATCAGCAGAGTTGTAATCAGGCAGGTCCTCGAGCCATGAAGAAACAGCTGCACCCAAAGAAAGAGCAAGTGCAAGCGCGAGAAGAGCCATAAAGCCAAAGAATCCAGCAATGCCAAAACCTACGGCATGTGTATTTGCGTGTTTACGTGCACGACGGGTTCTAATACCCATTGAGCCTCCTTGTCATAGCTCTCACTATTATAGTCTGATATTTATGTTTCAGTGAATAAAGAGTTACAACTCTGTTGTATTCTGATAGATAACATTTTTGATTGATACTATTTGTAGCATAACTATATGGTTTAACAGGCTTGCGTTGAGAGGATACAGAGTGCTTTCAGTAGAAGAACAGCTCCGTGTTATTACTTCAGGAACTATGCAGATTGTTCCTTTGGACGGTCTAAAAGAGAAACTCAAGAAGGGCACTCCTCTTAACATCAAGCTTGGCGTAGATCCAACAAGTCCTGATTTGCACCTGGGTCACGCAGTTCCTCTGCGCAAGATGCGTCAGTTCCAGGACCTTGGCCATAATGTCACATTGATTATTGGTAGTGGTACCGCGCTGATTGGTGACCCTTCTGGTCGAGACTCTACCCGTCCTCCGCTCACTGCGGAGCAGGTAGATGCTAACGCAGAGACCTATGTTAACCAGGCAATGAAGATTCTTGATCCAGAGAGAACTACCGTTGTTCATAACGGTGACTGGATTAAGCCTATGAACCTTGAGACCATGCTTGGCCTTATGAGCAAGTTCACCATTGCTCGTATTCTTGAGCGAGAAGACTTCTCTAATCGTTATCACAACCAACAGCCAATTGCTCTCCATGAATTTATTTATCCAGTTCTTCAGGCATATGATTCTGTTGTTATTAAGGCAGATGTAGAGATGGGCGGAAACGACCAGATCTTTAACTTGCTTGCCGGCCGTGATCTTATGCGTGATATGGACATGGAGCCGCAGATTGCGCTTACCATGCCTCTTCTTGTAGGTACTGATGGTACTAAGAAGATGAGTAAGTCTTATGGCAACTACATTGGACTGACCGATGAGCCAAATGATATGTTTGGCAAGGTCATGTCTATTACTGACGAGATCATTCCAATGTATTACCGTCTTTGCTCTACGCTCTCTATTGATGAGCTTGATGCAATCGATAAGAGCTTTGAAGACGGTACTGCTGATCCTTACCAGCTTAAGCGCACTCTTGGCAGAAATATTGTTGACCTTTATCACGGTGAGGGAGAAGGTCTTAAGGCTCAGGCAGCTTTTGATGCTCAGTTTAAGAACAATGAGGTTCCTGACGATGTCAAAGAGTTTGCAATTTCTCTTGAAGCGGACGAAGACGGTCTCATTTACCTGCCAAAGATTTTGGTTGAAGTAGAGATTGCTTCAAGTAATGGTGAGGCTCGTCGTCTCATTGACGGTGGTGGTATCAAGATTAATCAGCAACCTCTTCCAGCAAAGACCTATAAGGTTGAACCATCAGTTCTTGAGAAGGCCCTTCTTCAGGCAGGTAAGAAGCGCTGGGCTCAGCTCGTCTAAAACAGAAGCACTAACTAAGGGCGCATACGCATGTGGGAGCAATTTGTTCTTGTTCTTATAGTTACAACAGCAATTGTTTTTGTTCCAGGATATCTGGGGGCTCGTTTATCAGGCGGTAAACGAGCGCTTTCACTTGCCGTGGCGGGTCCGCTAAGCGTTGTATTTTATATTGTTGCGGGCATTGCAATGTATCCTCTTGGCCTCAAGGGGCTTATCCCACTTTTTGCTCTTGCCGTGTGCTTCTTGGCTTTAATTGCAACAGCTCGATTTGGCTCAGAGAGACTTTTACACAAAAAGATCCATTCTTCTTTGTCGCTCTCTTTGCCGGGAGTTTGTATTGTTATTTGTCTTGGTGCACTCGCAGCAAGTTATGTTTTCTATCGAGGTCTTGGTAACCCAAATAACTTCTTGCAGTATGACGATAACTACACTCATATCTCTTATATCAATAGAATTATTCAAACAGGTATTTTCTCGACCTTAAAGGCATCTGTTTTTGACGGTTTGCCGCCCTCTACACCACAGCCTTTCTCGGGCTCTTGGTATTATCCTTTGGCATTTCACAGCTTTGCCTCAGTAGTTACATTACTTACACACTGCTCAATTGGAATGGCAGAAAATGCCGTTAATGTGGTGTGGACCGGCTTAGTGTACCCATTAGGACTTTTTGCGCTTGTTTCAAAGATTTTTGGAAAGAAAATTCAAGCGGCAGTACTTGCACCCTTTGCAGCATTTGCTAACATGGCATTTCCTGTTCGCATGCTCACAGTCCATGGTCCTTTTCCAAATGTGCTTGCCTTCTGTTGCGTTCCTGTAGCAGTGTATTTATTTATACAGCTTTTTGATTCGATTGCACAATCCCCCTCTCATAAACATGGCGAGAAACCCCAGAAGGCCTCAGATATTTTCATGCTCATTTCGGTACTTTTGGGAATTGTTTTTTGCCATCCAAATGGTGTATTTTTCTGGGCAATTTTGGTATTCCCTTACGTGTTAGTTTCATTTATCCCACGCATGGTGACTAATAAATGCACAGGTAAAAAGAATAAAGTTGCTATTTTAGTCATCCTTGAGACGCTTTGTATTGTCTTATGTGTTGGTATATGGACAATAATTTTGAATAGTAGTTTTATGAAATCTATTGTGCATTTTCTTTGGGGTTGGGATATAAACCCACTTGACTCAATTATGCATATTGCTACTCAGCAGTTCATCATGAATGCCCCAGAAGCAGTTTGTACGGTGCTTTTCTGGATTGGTTTTGTTCACGCGCTTCTCGTTAAAAAATCTCGTTGGTATGCATGTAGCCTGCTCTTTGTTTCTATTTTCTTTGTTGTGGGTCTGATGGGTAATGTAGATGTTAAGCGTTTTCTTATTGGCTTTTGGTATACAGACCCAGAGCGTATTGCTGCCATCATGTGTATCACTTCTACGCCATTAGTTTTACAAGGTGGTTGTGATATTGTTTCTGCTGTTTTAGTTGTATTCCAGAAAATAAAGCAAGCAATAAGAGCTACACAGCCCACAAAGAGTGATGACTCACATACGGTATGTAGAAAAAATTATCTTCTTAAGAGTGCATTTGCAGTTTTACTTTCTATTCCTGTTGCATATGCACTGTGGACCCCAGTTGATCCTTTACAACTTCAGACGCATGAGCCAAGCCGTTTTCAGATGAGTTTGCATTGGATGAGCGAGTCATATATTCCACAAGACTGGAAGACTTATTCTGCTTCTGAACAGGCGTTTGTTCAAAGAGTCAAAGAAATTGTTGGAGACTCAGTCGTACTCAACAATCCATTTGATGGCTCATCGCTTGCTTATGCGATAGATGGTTTAAACGTGTACTACAAGTTTAAATACAATGGAAACGAGTCACCTGAAAGCAGGCTGATTAGAGAAAAGCTTAATCGCGTATTCTATGAAAAATCGGTGCAAGATGCCGTTCGTTCTGTTGGTGCTCGTTATTTTATTCGCTTGAACATGTATCCAGATGATCAGTATCCTACTATGCCTAAAGATGAAGGAATATGGTCTGGTCTCAATATTGATAATGGTGCGCCAGGATTTGAGTTGGTACTTGAAGAAGGACCGTATAAACTTTATAGAATTACAGCGATTGATGGGGAGTAATTTTGAAAGGCATTATTCTTGCAGGAGGTAGCGGTACCAGGCTTTATCCCTTGACAACCGTTACATCTAAACAGCTTCTGCCTGTTTATGACAAGCCAATGATTTACTATCCACTGTCAACGCTTATGCTGGCGGGGATTAGAGACATTCTTGTTATCTCTACTCCTCGTGACCTTCCAAATTTTAAGAAACTTTTAGGTGACGGTTCTGATTTTGGTATCTCTATCCGCTATGCTGAACAGCCTTCTCCTGATGGATTGGCTCAGGCATTTGTTATTGGTAAAGAGTTTATTGGTGATGACGCTGCAGCTCTGATTCTTGGAGACAACATCTTCTTTGGAAACGGTCTTTCAGGACTTGTCAGAAAAGCTGCCCAACAGGCACAGACTGCTGGTCGAGCGACCGTTTTTGGTTACCACGTGGATGATCCAGAGCGTTTTGGTGTTGTTGAGTTTGATAAGAATTACAACGCTATTTCAATTGAAGAAAAGCCTACCCATCCAAAGTCTAACTATGCCGTAACTGGTCTCTATTTCTATGATCAGCGTGTTACTGAGCTGGTAAAGCAAGTTCAGCCAAGTGCTCGTGGTGAATACGAGATTACTGATCTTAATCGTTTGTATCTTGAAGATGGCACACTTGACGTTGTTACTCTTGGTCGTGGTTTTGCATGGCTGGATACAGGAACTATGGAGTCTCTCTTTGAGGCATCAACCTTTGTCCGTACCGTTGAAACAGCTCAGGGCCTGCCGGTAAGCGTTCCAGAAGAGATTGCTTTTGAGAATGGCTGGATTGATAGCTCAAAACTCATTGAATGTGCAGAACGCTACGGTAAATCTACATATGGCGAGCACCTCAAGAGCGTTGCAGAAGGACGTATCCTTCCTTCTGGAAAGGGAGAGTAGTATGCACGTTCTTATTACCGGTGCGCATGGTCAGTTAGGCAACGAGTTTAAACGTCTTTTTGAATCCGGTGTCTCTGAGATTGGCCCCATTCCAGAGGTCTTTGTTAAGCCTCAGGTGGATTATACCGATGCTGATGAACTTGATATTACCAGTTCAGAGGCAGTAAGCACATGGTTTGACCAGCATGAACGCTATGACGTTGTTATTAACTGTGCTGCAGCAACAAACGTAGATGGTTGTGAAACCAATTTTGAGATGGCTTTTGCGGTAAATGCGCTTGGCCCTATGAACCTTGCACGTGCTTGTAGTGCCACTCAGACAAAGCTTGTGCAGGTTTCTACTGATTACGTCTTTAGTGGTAAAGAAAGTTCTCCTCGCACGGAGCAAGATGCACCTTGCCCTGTTTCTGCTTACGGCCGCTCAAAATTAGCAGGAGAAGGTCTTGCGCTTGCAGCAAATCCTCAAACGTTTGTGATTAGAACCGCATGGCTTTATGGTTATGTTGGTAAGAACTTTGTAGCAACCATGCGAGCTCTTGGCGCAAAGTATCCAGAGATTAGCGTAGTTGATGATCAGGTGGGTAATCCTACCAGTGCAAATGATCTTGCTCATACTATCTTGTGCATTGCAGCTACTGAGAACTATGGCATCTATCACGCTACTAATGAGGGAACGTGCTCGTGGGCTGATTTTGCAGAGGCTATTATGGCTGGTAGTAATCTTGATTGTAAGGTTACCAGGGTAACTTCTGCTCAGTGGAAAGAAATGCACCCAGAAAGCGCTTCTCGCCCCGCATATTCATCTTTGGTAAATGGACATCTTGAGAGTACCATTGGAAATTGTATGAGGACTTGGCAAGAGGCTCTTGCGACATATCTTTCGAAGGTAGAAAGAGGTTAGTGTGAAGACCTATTTAGTAACTGGTGGAGCTGGATTTATTGGATCTAACTTTATCCACTACATGCTTAGAAGAAATCAGGACATTCATATTTTGAATGTGGACGCCCTGACCTATGCTGGTAACCTTGAGAATCTTTCGGAATATGATCAAGACCCTCGCTACACCTTTGCTCACGTAGACATTAGGGATAAAGAGGCTCTGACGCAGCTGTTTGAGGCTCATCATCCCGATTATGTTATCAACTTTGCTGCAGAGAGCCACGTAGATCGCTCTATTGAAGATCCAGGTGCTTTCGCCGATACTAACGTTATGGGTACTGTTGCGCTTCTGAGTGTTGCGGAGTCTTTCTGGAATGATGGTCAGGGCTCCTACGGTAACCATAAATACCTGCAGGTTTCTACCGATGAGGTGTACGGCTCATTGCCACTTGATGATCCAGAAGCATTCTTCCGCGAGACTACACCATTGAGCCCTCATAGCCCTTACTCTGCGTCTAAGGCTTCTGCAGATATGTTTGTAAAGGCCTGGCATGATACGTACGGATTCCCAGCAGTAATTACCCGTTGCTCTAACAATTACGGTCCTTATCAGTTCCCTGAGAAGCTCATTCCTTTAATGATCGAGAATTGCTTGGAACACAAGGCTCTTCCTGTCTATGGCGACGGACTGAATGTTCGTGACTGGCTCTATGTTGATGATCACTGCAAGGCAATTGCTATGGTCCTTGAGGGTGGCCGACTGGGTGAGGTTTATAACGTTGGCGGTCATAACGAGCGCAATAACCTCTACATTGTTAAGCGCATCATCAGTGAGGTTGCAAGAATCACTGGCGATACTCAGATTACTGAAAATCTGATTTCTTACGTTACTGATCGTAAGGGTCATGATCGCCGCTATGGCATTGCACCCGATAAGATTAAAGATGAGCTTGGCTGGTATCCAGAAACTCCATTTGAAGAGGGAATTGTTACCACTATCAACTGGTATTTAGAAAACCGTAACTGGGTTAAGAATGTAGTTTCCGGTGATTATCAGGATTACTACAAAAAAATGTACGAAGGTCGATAATGCGCACATACGATACAGAAACGCTTAAACATCTTCAGCAGGTTGAACGCATGATCTTTAAAGATTTTGTTGATACCTGCGAGTCTCATAATATCCGCTATTTTGGTATTGCTGGCACTGGTATCGGCGCCTTGCGTCATAAGGGTTTTATTCCTTGGGATGACGATATTGATGTTGCGCTTCCTGCAGAAGACTTCCATAAACTCCTAGCTATCTATGATGAAGAATGGGCTGATAAATACAGCATCATCAACTCAGAACGCAACATCAACTACCCGTTCCCTACAACACGCATTATGCTCAAGGGTACTCAGTTTTGCGAGGAGGCGCTTGCATCACTTCCGCTTGACCTGGGAATCTTTTTGGATGTCTATTGTTTTGACAATGTGTCAGATAATCAAAAAGAGTATGAGAAACAGGCTCGTGATACCTGGTTCTGGTCACACATGCGTATTTTGGTAGATGTTCCACATCCTGTCATCCTGGCCGATGGTATTAAGGGAAAGCTTCTACGTGTTGGAGTTACCATAGGCAGGGGAGTGTGCAAGTTGCTTCACGTGTCTACTCAAAAGATGTATGAGCGTGAGCAAGAAGCTCGTAATCGCTATGCTCACATTAAAACTAAGCGTATTGGCTATCTCAACGATACTGATCCGTGGACGCAGACGTACTACGTTGATGACATTTTCCCTGTTAAGAAGCTTGAATACGAAGGAATGATGGTTGCGTTCCCTAACAAGATTGAGGAGTTCCTTGAGCTTGTGTATGGAGACTATATGCAACTACCTCCAGTCGAGAAACGCAAAAATCATTATCCCGCTCGTCTGGATTTTGGTCCTTACTAATTCAAGGTCTAGCTTCTCATTTATAGCAAACACTTTAAACGGCACAGCATGTGCCGTTTTTTGTAAGCCTCTATAGGTAAGTTACGGAAAACTTGATGCTGATACTAATTTGTTCAAAATAAGATATATCTTGTTAAAATTTGAACATTGGAGTACTATCTCAAGAGTGTTTTAGATTGATATTTTTTATTGCTATCAGAGGTCTTCATTTGGAGGAACCGTGGCACTGACAAAAAACGTGTTTTCCGTACTAAAAACTATTGCGCTTTCTGACGAGAAACTCAATCAGAGGCAGCTTGCAGAAGAGACCGAGCTTTCTCTAGGATCAGTTAATTCAGCAGTTAAAACGCTTGAGGATCAGGCTCTTATTGTAGAGGGACTCATCACACCAAAAGGTCTTGAAGCTCTGAAGCCTTACGAGGTCAAGAATGCCATCATTATGGCAGCTGGCCTGTCTTCTCGCTTTGCACCTATCTCTTATGAGAAGCCAAAGGGTGTCTTGAAGGTTCGCGGAGAAGTTTTGATTGAACGCCAGATTCATCAGTTGCTTGAGGCTGGAATTTCTGACATCACTGTAGTTGTTGGCTACAAGAAGGAGTACTTCTTCTACTTGGAGGAGAAGTATGGCGTCAAGATTGTGGTGAACCCAGACTATGCAACCAGAAACAACAATTCCACGCTTTGGTATGTAAAAGACCTGCTTGATAATACCTATATCTGCTCCTCTGATGATTACTTCACTCAGAATCCTTTTGAGCACTATGTTTATGAGGCTTATTATTCAGCAACCTATGTTGCAGGAGAGACCGACGAGTGGTGTCTTAAAGAGGGCCGAGGTGGACGTATTACTGGTGTAGAAATTGGCGGATCTAATTCTTGGATTATGCTCGGTCATGTCTACTTTGATAGGAAATTCTCAAAGAAGTTTGTTGACATTCTTGAAGCGGTTTATGACAAGCCAGAGACTGCCGATATGCTCTGGGAAGAGATTTATGTTCGCCACATCAAAGAACTCTCTATGAGCATTAGAAAATACCCTGATGGCATTATTTATGAGTTTGACTCCCTTGATGAGCTGCGCCAGTTTGATCCTGCATTCATCGAGAACATTGACTCAGAGATTTTTGACAACATTGACTCTGTACTGCACTGTCAGAAGAAGGACATTCACGGCTTCTATCCACTAAAGCAGGGTCTGACCAATCTGTCTGCTCACTTTATTGTGGGCTACGGTGAAGATGCCCAGGAGTATGTTTACAGGCATCCTGGCGTTGGTACCGAGAAGCTTGTTGACCGCGCCGCTGAAGAGGCTGGTCTTCGTCTTGCCCGTGAGCTTGGTCTGGATAGCACCTTTATTTATGAGGACCAACAAGAGGGTTGGAAGATTTCTAAGTTTGTAAAGAACGCTCAGAACCTTGATCCTCATAATCCTGAACAGCTCAAGCGCGCAATGGAGATGGGTTACAAGTTGCATCACAGTGGCGCTTCACTTGATCGCTCCTTTGACTTTGTCAATGAGGGTCTTAATTACGAGAAGCTCCTGCTTGAAGATGGTCCTATTGAGATTCCTGGCTATTATGAGCTTCGCGAGAAGGTCCTGCGCTTAAAGAAGCATGCAGATGCTGATCAGTATCCCGTTGTTATTTCTCACAATGATTTCTTCTACCTGAATTTCTTGATTGACGAGGTTGGTAATTACAGCCTTATTGACTGGGAATATGCAGGTATGTCTGATGAGGCAAATGACTTTGGTACCTTTACGGTTTGTTGTGAGCTTACTGACGATGAAGCAAATGCAGCTATTGATTTCTACTTTGGACAAGAAGCAACGTTTGAGCAGCGCAGGCACTTCTGGAGTTATGTGGTCTTTGCAGGCTGGTGCTGGTATCTATGGTCACTTGTAAAAGAGGCTGAGGGCGAGAATGTAGGCGAGTGGTTCTTTATCTACTACCGCTACGCTGCAAATAATATCGACCGCGTGCTTTCTTGGTACGAAGACACTCAGAACTAAGAGCAAAAGGGGAAATTATGTATTACGGTCTTTTAAGCGGTATTCTTTGGGCGGTTGATACCGTTATTCTTGGTGTCGCTCTTGGTATGAGCCCCTATGTTGATTCAGCTCAAGCTTCATTTGCCAGTGCATTTATGCATGACTTCTTTGCAGCCGTAGTTCTTTTGGTCATGATGGCTCAGAAGGGCAGGCTTAAGGACACCCTTAAGGCTGCAAAAACAAAGAGTGGTCGTGTTGTCATGCTTGGCGCTCTTTTGGGTGGACCAATTGGTATGAGTGGTTATCTTGCCGCAATTAATGCTATTGGACCTGGTTACACCGCTGCTATTTCGGCTTTTTATCCAGCCGTTGGCTCGCTTTTGGCGTGGCTTCTTCTTAAAGAAAAAATGAATTTGAAGCAGGTTATTGCCCTTATTGTTGCTCTTGTAGGCGTTATGGTCATTGGTGTATCAACTGCTGCAGGAGAGGGTAATGGAAACGTTCTTGTTGGAATCTTAGGTGTTGTAGCTTGTGTCTTTGGTTGGGGTTCCGAGGCGGTTATTTTGGCTTGGGGCATGCAAGACGATGCCGTTGATAATGAGACTGCACTCCAGATTAGGCAAACTACCTCGGCGTTTGCTTATGGTCTTATTATCCTGCCTCTCGCAGGCTCTGTAGAGTTTGCAAGTCAGGTTGCAGTAACTCCTGCTAATGGTGTCGTTTTTATTGCGGCCCTTGCAGGTACCGCTTCATATCTCTTCTACTACAAGGCAATTGATGTTATTGGCGCTTCTCGTGGTATGGCGCTGAACATTTCCTACTCTGCCTGGTCAGTCATTTTTGCCGCGCTTGCGGGTATTGTTCTACCAACAATTATGCCCGAAGCAATTCCGTCTCCATTGATTGTGATTTGCTGCATTGTCATTATTGTCGGAACAGTTCTTTCGGCTACTCCAGATTGGAACGAGCTGCTCAAGAGAGATTAATTTGTTGCTGCATTCCTAGGTGTCTTTATAAATAGCGAGCCATTCTGCGATAAGAACGGCTCGCTTTTTGTATGTCTAAGGTTGGAAACTGCGTTTGCAAGGACTATTTATCGGAAACGAGTCTCCAGTTATTTCCCGTTAAACTCCAGGTGGTAAAGTCGGTTGCGTCACCATTAATGACAAACTCTCTAAGCTCTGCATCACGGTTATTTTCGGTAATAGTTTCAATGTAGTAGCGAGGACGAACCTCTCCCTCATAGGACTCATCAAGAGGAGTGGTGTACCTGGAGAGCATCTGAGGATCTGCGCCCATATCCTTAAGTGTTTGAGCCAGGATATCGTAGTGCCAAACAGGAGCATCTGAGACCTGCATAGGCTGCGCTGCGGCTTCCGCGCTTTGACCGGCAGGTTTATAGAAAATTGCTGGAGCAGAAGTCTCTGTAATGTCGTTTGGTGTCAGATACCAACGACCATGATCAGCAGTCACAATAATAGAGGTATTTTCATAGAGACCAAGGCGTTTAAGCTCTGCAATATAAGCATCTACGATTTTCCAAGCACCGCGTGTCTGCTCGATCTCATTTTCTTCGCTTGGATCTTTAGGGCGCTCAAGGTTCCTATTAAGAATGAAAGGACCATGAGAGCCCATAAGGTGAATGAAGCGGAAACTTCCCGTATCGTTTTCATCATGAACAGACAAACCATAGTGCTGGAGTTCTTGGTAATACTTAAGATCGTCTTCGTTATAGCGCTGAGAAGACATGTCAACCTCGTCATACGTAAATTTCCTCATCATGCGCATATTAAGATCCTCGGTGTAATACCAGAAGCGAGGTTTAATTACCCAAGGCATGTCCCTGCAGAGCGCCGTCTTATAAAGAATACGCAGCGCACCAAGAATGTTGAGCTGATTCTCTGAACCACGACCGCGAAGCTCGTGATAGTTGATAGTGCGGTTGTGCATATAGTCGGTATAAATTGAATTAAAGTTATCGGTATACAGGCCAACGGAATAGCCAAGCTTATTGATGTCATCAAGATAATGGCTGTTATCTGCCCAACCATTAACAAAGTCACCAAATGACTGGCCAGGTTGCAGACGATTTTCAAAGACAAGGGAAGGAATGCCATAGCGTGTTGGAATCATGGAGCCAACGGAATTTCTGTACCAGGTAAAACCTGTCATATGGGTAAATGTCTCGGGATATTCGTTATAAAGTTGCTGTACAAAGGCGGTGTCGGTGGTGTCTAGGACAAACACCACGACATTCTTCTTGGAAGAAACATTAAAGAGACCATCTCTTGTTGCATAAATTTGCTGAGATTCTCTTGCATTTACATCTGTAAAAGCTGCTACAGCTGGTCTCCACAGACTTGCAACACCAACTGCCTGGACAATGATAAGGGCGGTTGCGGTTACCAGAAGACCTGTTCTAAGCTGACGTGCTTTTAGGAGCGAGAAGGTCACTGCAGCTGCAATGATTGCCAGCCAGATGACGCCGGAGACAATCATTTGAGTTGTGAAGTTGGACCAAATAACCTCATGTCCATCAGCAAGTGGCATACCACCGTTCAAGAATACTGCCTGGACGTATGATGCCACACCGATGGCACCTACAAACGCAACGGCAACGTTAAACGCGCGTTTACGCAGGAGTGAAAGAGTTGCGGTAGAAATCATTGTTAGCAAAAGCCCAGATAAAAATACAGGACCTGCTACATCATTAAGACTAAACGATAAATCCTTTGCATTGCTGGCTACCAACTCAAGTGGGGCTACGACCAAGATGGTAAAGACAGTAAAGAAAGAAACAAGAAATGCAACACCAATGCGACCCTTGGGTTTGAGGGTTCCCTCTTTTTGCTCTTTGAGACGAACGGTCTCTGCTGCAAGGATTTCTTTCATCTGAGCGTTTGCAGCTTCTGCACCTTTGGCGTCAACCTTGTGAACTTTGCCTTCGACAATCTTATTGGCGTTCTCATCAATCTTAAGCAGACGGAAGAGCATCTTACGAGAACGCCTAAACGCAACGCCAAGCACTGCAGAGAGCGCAACTACAACTGCTGCCAGTGCCTGGATGGTGTAGGTCATAACTGACGGGTCAACGTAAGCCTGAGCTGTTGCTGGTAGAAGTGTCCACCAGACTAGAGTCAACACAAGTGTGTAGAGCAAGCCATGGATGATGAACAGAATTTTATTGGCTGACGATGTAGTCATGATCAACGAAACCCCTTGTGTAAGTAAAATAGATTTAACAGAGTCTATTTTATCTTTTTATCAAAAAAGAAGCCCGTAACAAGATAGTAGTTACGAGCTTCTGATTTAGATTTAAGGCTAGCTAATCTGCAAAGTATTTGTTCCTAGATAATAATCGCCCATTACCTTACAAAGTGTACGTGAAATATCTCGGGAAATATAAGAATTTGAAGCACCGTTTGCAATAGCTTGAGCAAACGTAATAAGCTCAAACCTAAAGCCCTCACCATCAAGTTGATAGAAGTAACGCTTATTGTCTGCAGGATTTTCGTAGCGGATTTCAAAGTAATCTGTTTTCCACCAAGGTGCTGGTACATAGACATAAGCGTCAGTACCAGAGATAACCAACTCGCCCTCAGATTTAACACCGGTTGCTACTTTCATAGAAGCTACCGCACTTGGATAGACAAAATCTATCTTGGTAAATTCACCTTCGTGGACAAAGCCCTTCTCGCCACGAGTAATGATTTGCGAAGATGTGTAGTCGGTACCAAGAATTTGGAAGATAGGGAGAAGGGCAATGGGTCCCCATTCACCCATACCACCCCAGTTGGCACCCGTAATTGAATCATCAGTTTTGTTATAACGAAGTGAGGTGCAGGTGGTATCAACTGAGACAACCTTGCCGATTTTTCCGCCTTTAACCAAGAGAACAAGTCGATGGAAGGCTGTTGAATATGCTGTTTTAATGGCATCTTGAAGCACTAAACCACGCTCTTGTGCATAAGCTACTAGAGAATCGCCAGCCTCTGGTGTTAGAGCAAAGGGGGATTCACATAGGACATGCTTTCCCGCCTCAAGCGCCTGCCTGATTTGTTTCTCGTGAAGAGATGGATCAGATGCAATGACAACAGCATCAACTTTTTGTAGAAGATCGGAGATGTCAGAGGTTACAACAGGAAGCTCAGATAGCTCAGGAGTAAGCATGGTGGTGTCGGGCGTAGCAATGCCTTCAATCTCCATACCGTTTACAAAACGAGCTTGCCTCCTGTATTTATCAAGCCAAGAAGCGTCACCAATGAGGCCAACAGAAAGTTTGCGCTCTTCACTGCGGAGCTCCGTGCTTGAAATGCCTTTTGTTCGATCAAGATACACTACTTTGCAATAGTCAGAAAGGTAGTCAAATTTGCCTTTCCAGTCTGAGCCAATGGCAAAAATATCTGCGCCATAACGGCGAATATCGTCAATTTTTTGACCTTCGTATTCCTCAACGATAATCTCGTCAGCAAGACCGGTCTCTCTGACGTTTTCGATTCGTTCAGAGAGGCTTTGTTTTACGTTGATTTTACCGCGAGCCATATCATAGGCTTCAGCAGTAACGCCTACGATAAGATAGTCGCCCAGGTCTTTGGCACGCTTGAGTAGGTTAGTGTGACCATAGTGAAGCAGGTCAAAGGTGCCATAGGTGATTACCTTGGTCATGGTTACTCCCTAGTGGTTAAAAGACCTCTACGCTGAACGTCATGAACTGCTGCAACAAGAACGGCATTGTCACTTACATGGTGAGCGCCAATATGTCCAACGCGGAAGGAAGTATCTGCGTTTTCACCACCATTTGGACAAATCCACATGCCGTATTCATCTTTGAGCACTTGGAAAAGCGTTTTTGCTGAGTAGTTTCCTGTTGATAGGAAGGTAACTGCATTTGAAGGAGATACAAGGCGCATCTCAAACGGAAGACTCTGAGCACGCTCACGGAAATCTTTTGCGAGTGCTGCAATACGTGCGTTTTCAGCATCAACGCCGCCTGCTTTAACAATGTTGCTGAGGCGTTTATGGATTTGAAGAAGCGTCTGTACTGCTGGAGTAAAAGGTGTTTGACCGCGCTCTCCATTTTGGAGAAGCAAATTAAGGTCAAGATACATGCATGGTGCTTTAATTCCAGCAATCTTTTTAACTGCCTTTGGAGAAAGCACAATTGGAGAAATGCCTGGAGGGCAGGCAAGCGCTTTTTGAGAACCAGTAATCATGACGTCTACACCTAAAGAGGCCATGTCAAAGGGATCTGCTAAGAATGAGCTAACGCAGTCCGCAATCCAGAACAGATTATTTGCTTTGCAGAATACAGAGATAAGCTCTGCATCATACAAAATACCCTGGGAAGTCTCACCAAGATTGACGAGAAATGCAGTGTAGCCCTGATTCTGATAAGGCTCTAAATCGGCTGCGGTTAAAGGTGAGCCGTAGTTGAGCTTAATTACGGTATGTGGAATGTTATGCAGCTCAAGAAGCTGAACAAAACGATGACCAAAGCTACCGCCGTCAACTACAAGAGCTTTATCTTCTGCTGAGAGGGTGCCTGCAACAACGGTTTCCATTCCTGCAGTACCAGATCCAGTTACAAAAACAGCACGAGAACCCTCTGGTGCTTTTGCCAGTTCACAGAGCATTTGCTCGTTCTCAAGCATAGTGGTTGAGAACTCTGGAGTCCTAAAGTAGGGGACATCAAGCGCACCAAGAGCACGAACATCGTCTTCTGATTGAACGGGGCCAACAGCAAAGTTCAGCATATTTCTCCAATGATTGCTACATTGTTTTATATAAGTATACAACCTGCACTTATATGGTTTCTAGTTGTCACGTTTCTACGCTGTAATGACAAACTAACTGTTACTTTTTTGTCCGCTTTTATAGGCCATGTTAATGAGCTTGGCCACAGGAGCTGGCCAAAACTTCTTGAGCATCTCCAGATCTTCCTTTTCACGACGGTTATCGTGAATAAGGTGGCTGGTTTCAGAGTCTTCATGTATGCGATGGAGCATCAGCACGCGGGTATCATACAAAAAGTCACCCTCACGTTTACTAATTGCTTCCCATGCTTCCCAGTCTAAATTGGAGCCAAATCCAGCTTTGAAAACAGGGACGTCAAGATTGGGAAGAACCAATGTGGTGCTTGGGCAGCAAATGGCGCAACCCAGCTCAAGTGAACGGCGTTTTGCCCATGCCTTACCAGCATTTTCTGGCTTTGAGAGCGAGTACAAGAGGCGACGTTTTACCTTAAGGAGACGATTCTCAAGAACTTCTTCACCGTCACGCAGCTCACCATAATTGGTGAAATAGATGAGCGGACGAGAAGAACTATTCACGCGTTCAAGCATGTATTCTGCATAGTTGGGTTTATAGAGGTCATCTTGATGAGCGATGGTAACCAGAGGAGTTGTACAAACGCTTACGGCAAAGTTCCAGTCGCCGGCAATACCTCCAGGACCGGGATTAATGTGCATAGGAATGTTGTACTTCTCGCAAAGAGACTGAATCAGTTCGTTTGGTGTTGAAGTAGCTAAAAGAATATTCGTAGACAGTGTCTGCTCCTTGAGCGAGAGAATGCACTCTTCTAGATAGGGACTCTCGCCATATGCGCAGACAGCAAACGTGTGATCCTGAGGTGTGTACATTGCTACATCCAATCGATTAGCTCCGATGTCTAGTATTATAAGAATGTTATAGGACGATGGCGAATGGGAGACCCAGTGGAGTCTGACGGATTTAAGACATACGAGAACCCCGACGAGCTAAGAAGAATTCAGATTCTTTCAACACTTTTGATGGATGAGCTTGATCGCGTCTGTACAGAGCTTGGTATTTCGTATCAAGCATATGGTGGAACCGCTATTGGAGCCGTAAGGCATAAGGGCTTTATTCCCTGGGATGATGATGTGGATATCTCGATGTTCCGCGAGGACTATGAGATCTTTTTGGAGAAGGCACCCGCGCTTCTTCGTCCGGATTTTTGCATTCAAAATGGCAGAAAAGACAATTTCTTCCCGGCAGTTAATACAAACCTCTCTTTAAAAGGAACGGTTTGCGTTCCTGATGAGTTTATGACCTGCCCCTTTATCTATGCAATCTCAATTGGAATTTTCCCCTTTGATAAAATTCCTTCTGATCCAAAGAAGCTGGCTAAGGTTAAGCGCCAAACATGGTTCTGGGGTCGCTTGAATTTCTTGTTAGTTACCCCAACTCCTCGCGTTCCTTTAACCGGCTGGAAGAAAAAAGTTGCCCTTGCAGGATGCTTTATCATTCATCACACCTTGAAGCTCTTTAAGGTTTCATCTGCATATATCCAGCGCAAGTGGGATGAGGCTGCTCGCGCTGCAGAGGGCGAGAATACCACTCATTACGCCAGTTTTGTTGAACCTGATCCAGAGAATTGGTCAATGGACAAAGAGGACGTTTTTCCTATGGTGCGTGTTCCTTTTGAGGACATTACCACTACGCTTCCTAAGGAGTATGACAAGCTTCTTACCAGGGGATATGGTGATTACATGCAGCTTCCTCCAGAGAAGGATAGAAAGAACCATCATCCTGGTGCACTTGATTTTGGCAAGTGGAAAGAGGTAGACGTTACCAAAGGAAGTCGTCAGGCATTTGAGGACTTTGGTCAGAAAAGCTAACTATGACTATTGATACTTCTGCGGAACAGCTTAAGAAAAACTACTTTTGGAATACGCTTGGTTCCTTGATGAACGCTGCCTCAACAGTGCTTATGTTGATGGTAGTCACGCGTACCATGGGAGCCGCTGCTGGTGGTGTTTTCTCGCTTGCGTATGCTGTAGCTCAGCAGCTGATGGTTATTGGTCATTTTGAGATTAGAACGTATCAGGTTACCGATACAGAAGAAGTATTCTCGTTTGGCGTGTATCTTGCTGCACGAATCGTCACAACCGTTTTGATGATTGCTGGAATTGCTATTTTTACCCTGCAGTCTCAGGGATTGAGCTACGAGGGAGTGTTGTACGCCCTCATTGCATCGCTGCGCTTATTTGACGTTGTAGAAGATGTTTTTCATGGTATGTTCCAACAGCATGGTCGCTTAGATATTGCTGGTAGGGCATTCTTTTATCGTGTACTAGCAACCGTTGTTGGTTTTGCGATGGGTGTACTTCTTACAAAGAATTTGCTTATTGCCGCAGTTATTTCTTTTGTTGCTTCGTTGGTGGTTATGGTTGCACTGGTAATTCCTCCCACAAAGAAAATGGCAACACTTAAGCCTACGTTTGACTTTAAGCAAATTGCAAAGCTGTTGATTACTACTGCTCCTTTGTTTGCTGGTTCATTTTTGCTGACCTATGTTGTCGGTGCTCCACGCTATGCGTTGGGAGGTCTGAGTGATCAAGCACTTCTTACCTTCTTTAGCGCCCTTGCTATGCCCGCCATGGTTATCAATCTTTTAAGCAATTTTGTTTTTAAGCCACTGTTGACGCAGATGGCTGAATACTGGAATAACCAGCAAGACAAGCAATTTGTTGGATTGATTCTTAAGGGCTTTGCGGTAGTTGCCTTAGCTACCGTTGTTTCGATGGCTCTGGCTTGGCCGCTAGGAGCTCCAGTGCTGGGGCTATTATATGGTCTTGATTTTGAGCCGTATAAGTTAGATCTTTTGCTGCTGCTCTTTGGCGGCTTGCTTAATGCGCTCACAGTTATTTTGTACTATGCCGTAGTAACCATGCGTAAGCAGGTTGCTGTGTTTGTGAGCTACGCTGCAGGTGCAGGTTTTGCGGCGCTTACAGGAGGATGGTTTGTAGGTAACTTTGGCATTACGGGAGCTTGTATTCTCTACAACACCTCGCTGGCAATTCTGGCGCTTGTATTTGGAATTTTCTGCTTCTTGGGATTTAAAGACCAAAAGAAAAAGTCCGCTGCATAGGCGGACTTTTTGCATAAATGATTTGAGTGTTAGCGTGCCGTCAGTGAGCGGACGTATCTTTTATACGCGAGTACGCTGGTTAAGATCGGTTACAAAATCAAGGTTTTTCTCGTCACGTGCATCTTTGTCGCGTAGGGCAAGCTCAGCTGAAAGCTGCTCAACCTTATAGGTGAGCTTGGAGATTGCACAAGACTGATGGAAGAGCCTAATCAAGATCATCACAATAACCAGCAGCAAGACAAAGTTTGCAGGGCTCATAAAACCAAAGAGGCCTGCAAAGAAATACGCAAGCTGGGGAATAAGTGCAAACAAAACAAGGATTCCTGCGGAAACAACCCAATATACAGAGTCGGAGATGCGAATCTTTGATTTACGGACGCTATTGATGACAATGCCCATGGCAAAAAGAGCACCAATAAGCAGCAGAATTCTGAGAACTAAAGTCATGGCGCCACCTTATCTAAACCACTGAAAAAGCAGAAGCGAGAGGCACGTGCGAGCCATATACAGAATTGAGTTATAGAAGCTCAAATATGACTCACCGCCTTGACGCTCACGCATCTCAGTTTCAATCTCGACAACCTTAGCTCCTCGACGCATTAGTAGCGAGATAGTGTCTGGCTCGGGAGAGAAATCAAAGGAGCGCGCATACGTTTCAATAAGACCACGATCGTACATACGCATGCCTGAGGTAGGGTCAGTAATGGTTTGACCAGTGCTTGTCTTGATAAGCCAAGAAATCAGCTTGGAGCCAATTTCTCGAGGAGAGTTTCCGCGAGCCTTGGTGACAAAGCGAGAAGCAATGACAATGTTTGCTCCCTCACTTACCATTGCTTGAGCCATAGGAGCAATATACTCAGGCCTGTGCTGACCATCGGAGTCAAACTGCACCACAGCGTCATAACCATGTTCTTTGGCGTAGCGCATACCAGCCCTAAAGCCTGCAGAAAGGCCTCCGTTAACAGGCAAATTAAGGTAGTTAAATCCACGTTCTTTACAGATATCCAGAGTGCGGTCAGTGGAGCCGTCGTTGATTATGACGTAATCAATCTGAGGGGCTACCTGGCACAACTCTGTAATAGTTGAAGCAATGCAGGCTTCTTCGTTGTAAGCGGGAACGACTGCAAGAATTCTCACGAGCATCCTTTGAATTGCAAATTACACGTTAACTGCATGAATATCATAGCTCAAAAGCCTTAGTAATCTTGACTCGTATATAGTAGATTACCTAAAGAAATTGAAAGGTGCATGGTATGGAGTTTCCAAAAGAGCTTAAAAACCCTATTCAATCGGGCAATTTTACGTTTTATGACACCTCGATTGAAGGTGTAAAGGTTGTGGACGTAAAGCTATACGGAGACGCTCGCGGTGGCTTTATGGAGACCTATCGTGAAGAGAACTTTGTTGCAGGTGGTATTGATACCTTGTTTGTTCAGGACAATCAGTCCTCATCCGTTCAAGGTGTGCTCCGTGGCCTTCACTTCCAGATTGAGCATCCCCAGGCAAAGCTTGTGCGCGTAATCTCGGGAACTGTCTTTGACGTTGCCGTTGACCTGCGAGAGGGAAGTCCTACCTGGGGCCAGTGGGAGGGCGTTGTCCTTTCTGCTGAGAACCGCAGACAATTCTTTGTTCCACGCGGCTTTGCTCACGGCTTTTTGGTGCTCTCTGATACCGCTGAGTTCTGCTACAAGTGTGATGACATCTATCATCCAGGTGATGAGGGTGGCATCATGTGGAATGATCCAGAGGTTGGCATTGAGTGGCCAGCATTTCTTGGCGAGAAGACCTTAGATCCTGCAAAGGTTATTCTTTCTGACAAAGACAAGATTCATCCAGCACTTTCTTCACTTAAGAAGTAACAAGCGCTGAAGGCAAGTTAGGTAGTATGAACGATCGTAATCGTCGTGAGCGAGAATCCACAGCTCAAGAGCTAAATCGCATGAATGAGCCGGAATGGACTGAGGAGGCTTCTGACGTAGAGCTCTCGTCCCAGCCGCTTTCTCGTGCAACACAGATGGAACTTCTCGCCCCAGCGGGAGGTCCTGCGCCCTTTACCGCGGCTCTTGCTGGTGGTGCTGATGCCATTTATTGCGGCTTAGGCAACAACTTCAATGCTCGCCGTGGTGCGGACAACTTTGATGACGAGTCATTTGCGCGTGCCTGCAGGCAAGCTCATCTAGCTGGCGCTCGCGTGTACGTCACCGTTAATGTTGTTGTTAAGTGGGACGAGATGCAGCGTGTACTGCGCTTAATTCGTCGTGCATGGATCCTTGGCGCGGATGCATTTATCATTCAGGACTGGGGCCTTATGGCTCAGGTAAGAAAGACCTGGCCAGAGATTGAATGCCACGTATCAACGCAGGCCAACATCCACGATACACGCGGTGTTGCTGCTTGTAAAAAGCTTGGTGTAGGACGCGTTACCCTGTCCAGAGAACTTACCAAAGAGGAAATTTCCACGATTTCTAAGCTTGGCGTTGAGCTGGAGTGTTTTGGTCACGGTGCCTTATGTTTCTGCTATTCAGGCATCTGCCATATGTCGTCCATGCGAGGAGACCGCTCAGCTAACCGCGGAGCCTGTGCTCAGCCATGCCGTTTGCCCTATGAGCTACTCAATTCTAAGCACGAAGTTGTCTCGATGGGCGGTATTGATAGGCTGCTCTGTCCTAAGGATTACTGCACCATTGATGATGTGCCCGACATGATCGAAGCGGGTGTGGGCTCGCTCAAGATTGAGGGCCGCATGAAGGCTCCTGAGTATGTGTATTCAGTGGTGTCTTCGTATCGTCAGGCAATTGATGCTGCCGAGAAGGGCGTGGACAACCAAGCAGATGTAGCACGTCGTCATCGTTTGCTTAAACGCTCATTTAACCGTGGTCTGACTAACGCTTACCTGCATGGTACTGCTGGCAACGAGATGATGAGCTATGAGCGCTCCAACAACCGCGGTGAGATTGTTGGTGAGGTCACCGGAGGACGCCCACTTGAGGATGCTCTTGAGCGCAAGAGTGGTCTCAATGGCGGCCGCGTTAAGCTGCGTCGTTACAAACAGGCAGACGTTGACCTT
>CALBBS010000040.1 GCA_937926845.1 uncultured Atopobium sp.
TTTGCTCAAGGGCGGCTAAGCGCTTTCTTGCGGTAGAGCCTCGCTTGGCGTTGCTGGTAAGATACACAGTTCCTGGGAAGTCTCCTCGACCAACACGGCCTCTGAGCTGGTGCAAGGTAGCCAAACCAAAACGATCCGCATTAAAGACAATCATGACCGTAGCGTTAGGAACGTCAACGCCAACTTCAATGACGGTAGTGGAGACCAGAATCTGCGTCTTATTTGCGCGGAACTTTTCCATTACCTGATCTTTTTGTGCCTCGGGTAATCTACCGGTCAGAAGATCACAGGTAAAGTCCTTGAAAACGGTCTTTGAAAGCTCCTCATATACGCGAGTTGCGCTTGTGAGCTTACCGTTTGTGCGAGCGGCCTCAGGAACATCTTCAAGCTCTTCTTCAGAATCGCTTGGATCAATCAAAGGACAAACCAAATACGCCTGATGGCCTGCCTGAACAGCCTTTGTAATGGCAGCGTATGCCTGATCAAGATTTTCTGGAACACACAACTTGGTGGTAACGCCAGCTCCTGCCTTTGGCCTCTTAGTAATACGAGACGTATCAACGTCTCCATACAAAGAAAGTGCCAGCGTACGCGGGATTGGTGTTGCGCTCATGGCGAGAAGATCTACGCCTTGTCCTTTTTTTCGCAACGCCGTTCTCTGATCAACACCAAAGCGATGTTGCTCGTCAACAACAGCAAGGGTGAGCTGCTTAAATACCACGCGATCTGAGAGAAGCGCCGTAGTACCAAAGACAACGGACAAAGATCCATCAGCTAGGCAGAGCTCAATCTGCTGTCTCTCCTCTTCAGAGGTAGAACCGGTAATAAGTGCCCAGGTAATTCCAGCACATGACAGCAAAGGGCCAATCTTTTGAGCGTACTGCTGAGCAAGAACTGAGGTAGGCGCCATCACAGCTGCCTGAGTTGAAGAATCTGCTGCTGCAGCCAAAGCAACGGCAGCAACGGCTGTTTTACCAGTACCAACATCACCCAAAAGCAGGCGATTCATAATGCGTGGTGCAGCCATATCAGAAAGAATCTCTTGAGCTGCGTGATTTTGCTCGTCAGTCAGGGCAAAAGGCAAAGCCTCAATCAGAGCCTTAACTTTAGGTCCATCTATAACGTGCTCAAAAGGCCTATGACCTGCAAGTTCAAGGTTTCTCCTGGCCAGAAGGGCAAGTTGCAAGCTAAGGAGCTCATCAAAGGCAAGACGGCGACGAGCCTGTTCAGCTGCATCCAAACTGGAGGGAAAATGAACCTCACGAAGCGCCGATGAGAGCGACATAAGGTGGTGTTTGGTGACAAGCTCTGAAGGCAGCCAATCACACACGTTTCCCGTGTCCGCCAAAGCCGCTGACATAATGCGACGCATCCATGCAGGACTCACGCCCTCGGTAGCTGGGTGAACAGGAAGAATTGCAGCTTTTGAAGGTGTCTCTTTGGAGCGTGCTTCATCGTTTGAATCAACCTTTGCCGTGCTAAGCACCTCGTAGAATGGCGACTTCATCTGGCGGTAACCGTAGGCAAAGAGCACCTTACCGCTTAGTGCCACTTCATCGTCAACGTGAATTTGCTCAGCTATCCAAGGCTGCCTAAAAAACGAAGCCGTGAGCACGCCTGTATCATCCACAACCTCAATCTCAACAATGACCATTTTAGGACGTGGACGCTTAGTCTTTACCGAAGCAACGCGGCCCGTAATGGTAGCATCCTCACCTATCTGCGCAAAAGCAATCTGTACGCGGTGAGAAAAATCGAGGTAGCGGTGAGGAACATTAAGCAAAAGGTCTCGTACACGCAGAATGCCGAGACGCTCAAGCGCCTCGGCACGATTTGCATTGACATACCTTAACCTGGTCACACTATCAACAAGTGAGCAGGTATGTGCTACTCGCTCTGATGCGGGAGCGATGCTTACCTTGGACTCAGACATTTCCTACTCAATAGAGAAGATGACTGGATAGAGTGGCTGCTCGCCGCGCTGAGCGTCAACCTCAAGGTCTGGGTAGGCGTCCTCAATCTTGCTGGCGAGAAGATCGAGCTGCTCGTCAGAGAAGTCTTCACCAGCAAGAATGGTGAGGTTATCTCCCTCTTCCTCCTCTTGCATCTTGGCAATAAGGTCAAGCGTGACCTTCATTACATCAGAGCCGACAACATCAATTGAGCCGCCCTGGATACCCATGACATCACCATCGTGGATAGGAGTGCCGTCAGCTGCAGAAGAATCGCGGACCGCAGTGGTTACCTCGCCGTAGCGAACGCCAGAGATAGCGTCAGTCATCTCTTCTACAAGCTCTTCAAATGGAACGCCATCTGCAACAACAAACATTGCAGCAAATGCCTGAAGAACAGACTTGGTTGGAATGACAGCAACTTTTACATCCTCGCATGCGCTTGCAGCGGCCTCTGCTGCCATACGAATGTTGGAGTTGTTTGGCATAACAATGACCTGGTCTGCATTGGCCTCTTCAATTGCAGCAAGAATATCTGCAGTTGAAGGGTTCATAGTCTGACCACCAGAAACAACAACATCCACACCAAGAGACTTCAAGATTGATGCAGCGCCAGAACCAGCAGTTACGGCAACAAAGCCAAGCTCTTTTTTAGGTGCTGCGGCAGCCTTCTTATCTTCAGCGATCTTCTCGGTACGCTCCTTAGCCTCAAGGTCCATGTTATGGATGAAGACCTCAAAAATCTGGCCGTACTGAAGCATGTACTCAAGAACCTTGTTAGGAGTATTTGAGTGAACGTGAATCTTGTAGTCTGGATTTGCACCAACAAGAAGCTCGCAATCACCCATGGTTGCCAGGAAGTTCAGAGCTGCTTCCTCGTCAAAGTCTGGGCTGTCTGCCTTGAAGAGGAACTCATTGCAGTAACGATACTCAGAACCCTCCCAGTCATCGTTGAGCTCAATCTCAACCTTTGCACTGGTAGCAGCCTTAGCGTCAGAAACAGAAACGGTTGTCTGGAAATCAGTAGTCTCAGTCTTGCCGGTAACAGCATTTACAAAGCCCTCAAGGAAGGTTGCAAAACCAAACGCACCGGAGTCAACAACGCCATTCTCTTTAAGAACAGGAAGAAGCTCAGGAGTGCGAGCAACAGACTCATATGCCTCAACAACCAGAGCATCTAAGACCTCAACTGGGGTGAGCTGAGACTTCTCAAGGGAGTCTGCCTTAGCAGAAACGTCTTTAAGAACGGTAAGAATAGTGCCCTCAACAGGCTTTCTAACAGCCTTAAAAGCAACCTCTTTACCGCGGCGGAATGCGTGAGCAATATCCTTTGGAGTTACTGCCTCAGGATTTTTAACGTCACACAGACCCTCGGCAATACCACGAAGAATCTGAGACGTAATAACACCAGAGTTACCACGAGCTCCCATCAAAGAACCGTGAGTGATTGCCTTTGCAATATCCTGCATGCTTGCATCTTGAGGAAGATCTTGAACCTCACGAACAACGGTGCCCAGGGTAAGGGACATGTTAGTGCCGGTGTCTCCATCTGGTACAGGGAAAACGTTGAGCTTGTTGATCTCTTCTGCTTTGTCTGCAACGGCAAGAGCTGCTACAGGGAAGCAGGTGCGAATGACATTTGAAATCACGTTAGACCTCAGTTCCTACTCATTTGAAGCAAAAAGCTTAGCGAGAATTACGCATGGCCTCGATATGTACAGTTACATCAACACATGAAAGCTCTGCAATTTGCTTAAGCAAAAACTTTACTGAGCTCTCAAGATTGTCGACAACAGACGCCATGTTAACGCCCTGCTCAACAACAATGTGAAGGTCAACCTGAACTCCCTTAGGAGTTGGGGTCACATCAATACCCTTACGAAGTCGGTACGTTGGAAGAAGACGAGCAACACCGGCTGCCTCATCAATCTCTGCCATGCCAACAACGCCATAACATTCCATAGCTGCATAGCCCGCCAGGTCAGCAAGGCAATCATTAGAAACTCTTAGTGTTCCGGGAACAGCGGTAGTCATTACATAACTCCTCTCGCAAGAACCAGGGTTAGTCATTGTTATTTAGTATACCGCAGAGCACATTTATTATTAAAGCGGCTTATATATACAAGTTGATAACCTTGCAATTGACAAATCTTTTTCTTGTTATTTAATCTTGGTGTAATAAATGAAAAACATTCAAAAGCTGTCTAAAAGCTATCTAATTGTGAATGTTATATTCATGCTTTGACAACACAATATATTGTGCTATATTTATTCGGCTATTTGGAAATTTTAGGCGCAGAGGGCGCCTATCCTATGGAGGTCTTACTCATGTCGAAGGTCTGTGATTTCTGCGGTAAGCACGCCGTTGCCGGTCGCTCCATCTCCCACTCTCACCGTACTGTGGCCCGCACCTTTAAGCCAAACATCCAGCGTGTTACTGTCGTTGTCGATGGCCAGCGCAAGAAGATGAATGTTTGCTCCCGTTGCCTCAAGTCCGGCAAGATTGCTCGCAACTAAGCAACTTAGCTCGTCTTACCTCAAACTTAAAAAGGTCGCTTCGGCGGCCTTTTTTCTTAGCTCACTTATCTGACAGCAACATCTAATACTTCTTGCTGGACTTACAGCTGCTCGTTGGGGCTTTGTTTCTCAAACGCAGCCCCAGCGCGACTCGATGAACGTTTTAGTTCCAAAGCTGCACCAAAAGACAGCCCTTCTCGCACCTTACCCAGGAATTGTCTGATTCAATGATATTTGAAATACCGTCGTCTCCCAGCAAGGTGAACTTCTGGTGATCAAGATTCCACTTCATGCCAGCCGCAGAAACCTCGCACTCCTCTGACAAAGCCACAAGAGAAATCTTTTTACCTGCATTAGTTGCGCTCAGCTGCCAAGAATTAACCTGACCTGCAGCTAAAAAGCGCATCTCAAAGTCATTTTCAATAACTCGAACACTTGCCTTGCCCGTCTTTGCCCAGGTAACGAGAAGACCAAGCACTACAAGCTGATGATCAAGCTGGCCGCCAGACGTGGAGGTAACCGTAAGAGAGAGTTTGCTATTCCTACGGATTGCCTCATATTCAGCTGATTTCAATGCTAGCGCCAGGTCGGTATCGTACTTGTCCGCATTAAACTTCATGCAAGGTACCTGCTGCTCTTTGAGCCAAGCCAGAGTTTCTGGTGTAGCCGAGTCAAAGTCTCCAAGCGCAAGTTGTGGAATCACGCCGGCAGCGTGACAGGCGTCTGCGCCGTGGTCAACCGCTATTAGGTAGTC
>CALBBS010000041.1 GCA_937926845.1 uncultured Atopobium sp.
CTGGACGCGGCGCTTCGTCTGGTGCTGGCGCTCATCCTGCCAGGCAGAACCTTCGCATCATCCCCATTGAGCTCAACCAGCATCGTTGGGGATTCCAGTACAGCCCGTATGCGTATTTCAACGAGCACTGCATTGCCATGAACTCGGATCACGTTCCTATGCACATTGATCACGAGGCGCTTGTCAACCTCTTCGACTTTGTGGACAGGTTCCCCCACTACTTCATTGGCTCAAACGCCGATTTACCTATTGTGGGTGGATCGATCCTCTCGCACGATCACTACCAAGGCGGTCGTTACGAGTTTCCTATGATGCGCGCAGAAGTTGCGGAAGAGTTTGAGCTTGAAAAGTTCCCCGAGATAGCGGGTGCAATTCTCAAGTGGCCACTCTCCGTTCTTCGCCTCTCCTCTACCAGTCGAGAAGAAGCACTCAAAGCTGCAGAGTTTATCATCACCGCATGGCGCAGCTATACCGACGAATCCGTCTCTATTTATGCGGAAACTGATGGCGAGCTCCACAACACGGTTACCCCTGTTGTTCGCAAGCTTGAAGATGAGACTTATGAGGTCTTTCTTGCGCTGCGCTGCAATGTTACCAGCGAAAAGCATCCGCTTGGCATCTTCCATCCACATGCCGAGTATCACCACATCAAGAAAGAGAATATCGGCCTCATCGAGGTCATGGGCCTTGCCGTGCTTCCGCCTCGTCTTGTGCCAGAGCTCAACAAAGTTCAATCTGTTATGGAGCAGTGCCTGGCAAACGGCAAGAAAGCTAACGCAGTCTACGGACAGCTAACTACGGACTCCACCACCATCTCTCACGCTGATTGGGCTCGCCAGATTTACGCCAAGCTGCTTGAGCAGGGCGACGGCTCTAGTAAGGATGCCGACAGCGCCCTGCACACGGACAGCGCCCTGAAGAAGGATAGCGCTCTGCATACGGACAGCGACCTGAAGAAGGATGTCTCTTCCCTCTCATCTGAGCAGCTTAAGAGGTACATCTACGACGAAGTTGGCATTGTCTTCTCGCACGTCCTTGAAGACGCCGGCGTATTCAAGTGGAACGAAGAAGGACGAGCAGCACAGCATCGCTTCCTCGAGTCTCTGTAGCAGCTGCCGCCCGCAGGTTCGGCACAGCTCACGATGTTCCACGAGCAATAACGTATCTCGCAATCGCAAAAATCACCCAGCAAGAGGGCCGAGAAAATCGGCTCTCTTGTTTTTTACCGCCAAACCGTCAGCCCACGACAGTTAAACTACGCGCAAACACAGCAAAGTCAGATATTCTGTTGGATGTGGGGTCTGATTTGACCCTTCTAACACACCTATGTCAGCTAATCTGTCGCAGATAGCTCTACTCAATGCCCTGACCACACCTACGTCAGATAATCTACGTGTATCGAGAAGCCCGACCACAGTAAAGTCAGATAATCTGTCGATAGTTAACATATTTTTTGACATAGGTGTGTTATTTCTCTCTGAAACTGCAGAATATCAGCCATAGGTGTGCTCTCAGGGACAAAAATTGCAGATTATCTGACATAGGTGTGTTGCGAAAATTATAAACGGACATATGTCTAAATTAATACCGCATTTTATCAGCTAGTTTGTAAATTTCCCGTAAAGCCACTTTTCCTTAACGTGCAAGCGCCGTCTTTCACCAAAAAAGAGGCGTCTACGTGAGTAGACGCCTCGAAACTTGCACGA
>CALBBS010000042.1 GCA_937926845.1 uncultured Atopobium sp.
ATACCAGGCAGAGGTGGAACAATTGGCTTAGAGCCGGTGGTGACTACAAGGTAATCAAAGTCATCCTCAAAAGTCTCACCAGTCTTGAGGTCCTCCCACGCAACGCGCTTGGTCTTAACGTCTGCAGAAGTGACGTTGGTGGTCATGTGAACGTGAGCACCAGCCTCGGCAAGGGCTTCTGGAGAGCTGTAGAACATCTTGTTAGGATCGCTTACGTGGTCACCTACCCAAAGAGCAATACCGCAAGACAGGAAGGAAACCGTGTCATTGCGCTCAAAGACGTGAACCTCCCAATCTGGGTGTGCGCCCAGGATTGAAGAAGTGGCAAAAACGCCTGCGTGAGTACAACCGATAACTGCAACTTTAGTCATAGAAACCCCTCTGTTAAATGCTACTAATGACTAACATTAATTGTTACTTTGACAGTGGCATTATGCCATATTCTCTTAACGAGAAGAGCGTCATTCTTGAACGTTCTTTAATAAATCGAATATTTGGAGTTCGTGAAGCAATTTGTTTGTAGATCTTTACACAGTGGCGAGAAAAACTTACTGTTTGTACAGGTTAATTGTGAGGAGACCGGATGTTTGATCAGATCATTACAGAATGCAAGATCTTTAATCCAACTCTTGAAAGAGCTTTTAAAGTTGCTCCAAAGGAATTTGTCTCCGCTTATCAGTGGTTTATCGATCATGAAAATAGCGAGATTGATAAACTCCCCCATCGTCTAGAAAAAGGATTTACCGTTGGTGGAATTCCTATTTCTAGGGATTCCGGAATCTATAGTCCGTCTAAAAGCAAAGTTTCTTATGGATTAAAGCAGTACGCACTCTCAGTTCATACTTCAAATGGTAATGGTCTTTATGAAGATGGAGAGCCAATTTACTATTCTGATGGTACCTGGTCAATTGAGTACAGTGAGCATATTAAGACTCAAGGAAACCAAGTACAGTCAAAGTTGTACAACGCACTTTTAATGAATTGCCTAAATGACGGTCTCCCCATTGGTTTATTTATTAAGGATAAAAATAAGAAATATAAAGTGATGGGATTATCGTTTGTAGAGCGTTATAACAGCGCTACTGGAATGTTTACTCTCCATGGACCGGTTAACGCCAAAACAGTTAATAATTCATCTTTTATTTCGGCAGGTTTTGATGAACTCAAGCCAGAGATTCAAAATCAGCTTGAGCAGATTGATGACACTGATGAGCGCATTAAGGAATTCAGAGAATCCGTGCGTAGGCAAGGACAAGCTCAGTTTAGAAATAACTTGCTAAAGGCCTATTCCAATAGATGTGCTATCTCTGGAAACGATGTCCCTCAGGTTTTACAAGCAGCTCATATTGGTCAATATCGTGGACCTAAAACTCAAATGGTTACCAATGGTATTCTTCTAAGGTCTGATCTACATCTTCTTTTTGATGCACATTTACTTTCAGTTGAGCCCGATAGTAAGCGCATTAGATTATCGAGGCTTCTGGATAAAACCGAATATATTGACTTCAATAAAAAGCAGTTGCACATGCCTGTTTATCGTGAAGCTTATCCAAATGAAAAGCAGCTAGAAAGGCATTTTGATCAATTTATGGCTGAAACAGAGATTTTGAGATAAGGCTTTATTACATGATTTCTAGTTCGATCCATGAGCAAAATTCGTGAGCAAAATATTGGTCAGATTTTAATAGATCAATATGAGCCAGAAGATCCTGCAGCGAAGGATCAAAATCATAGCCATTTACATTTAAAAAAGAATAAATAGCGATTGCGGCTAATAATTCATTGAGAGTTTTAAGAGGTCTTAGATTAACGATATAGAAAGCATATGAAAAAGCATTCCAACTAATAGAAGGACATTCAATTTCAGTTAAAGGCACCTTATCGTAGTTATCACAGATTTGAGCAAAACACTCAAACATAGTTTGATTATTTTGTATTTTTGGATCAATTAATTTACTCAAATTCTTTAGGTCATTAACTGTTAGTCTTCTCATCTTTCCCTCCGTAACAAAAGGAAGAATATCGATCTTTATCTGAGTTTGGCGGTGTCCAAGTTAGATCCACAAAATCCACGATCAAAAAAACGCCTCCTAGCACGTAGCTAGGAGGCGTTTTAAGGAAAGGACTAGAGGGGTTTCTCGCCAATTAGGCAAGCATCTGAGCAAGATCCTCGGAAGCGTCACCGATTGGGCCAATACCGTAGTTCTCAACAAGAATGTTAAGGACGTTAGGGCTGACAAATGCAGGAAGGGTTGGTCCAAGCTTGATGTTCTTGATACCAAGGTGCAGCAGGGTGAGAAGGACACAAACTGCCTTCTGCTCGTACCAAGACAGGACAAAGCTCAGTGGCAGGTCGTTAACGCCGCAGTCGAATGCATTTGCAAGAGCAGTTGCAATCTGAACAGCGCCGTAAGCGTCGTTGCACTGACCAACGTCAAGAATACGAGGAATGCCACCAATGGTGCCCAGGTCAAGGTCGTTGAAGCGGAACTTGCCGCAAGCAACGGTGAGGACAACGGAGTCTGCAGGAGTCTGCTCAACAAGCTCGGTGTAGTAGTTACGACCAGGGCGAGC
>CALBBS010000043.1 GCA_937926845.1 uncultured Atopobium sp.
CGGTGGCTGCTGCGGTCATCATGGCGAGCATGGCCATGGTGAGCATGGTCATGGCGGTTGCTGCGGCCATCACGGTCATGGTGGTTGCCATCACGCAAAAGACCAGATTGGTGTCTTTAAGGTAGGTCCCCTTGAGACCAACTGCTACATTTACGTTTCTGGTAATGAGTGCATGATTATTGATGCCGGTGCATCGGGTGCAGAGATTGCTGCACAGCTCTTGAACCTTGAGCTTAAGTACATTGTTGCTACTCACGGCCATGCTGATCACGTTGGTGGCGTTAAGGCTTTGAAGCTTGCTGTGCCTGGTGCTCAGTACCTAATCAACGAAGCAGATAATGAGCTTGCGCAGAGGGCTCATAACTCAAACGAGATTTATGATGATGCTCCAGAGCCAGACGGTTTTCTTAACGAGGGAGATGTTCTCTCTGTTGGAACTGCACAGTTCAAGATTATGGAAACTCCTGGTCACACTCCTGGCGGCATTGTTTTGGTGGGTGAGGGAACTGCTACTGGCGCCGTTTTTGTAGGCGATACGCTTTTCCAGGGCTCTGCAGGAAGAACAGACCTTCCAGGTGGCAACTTTGAAACGCTTAAGGCTTCTTTGAACCGCATCAAGACAGAGCTTGATCCAACCTCCATTATTTTGTCAGGACATGGAAATCAAACGTCTCTTGAGGCAGAGATAGCAACTAACCCTTTCTTACAGGATTAAATCAGCTATAACTTTGATGATTTAGCAAGACAGATTTGCATAGGTGCGGTATAGTACCTATGCAAACTTTTTAGCCCGAGTGGCGGAATGGCAGACGCGGAGGTCTCAAAAACCTTTGAGGAAACTCGTGTGGGTTCAAGTCCCACCTCGGGCACCAGCTAAAAGTTTATGCTAGATGTGAATTTCTCGTCATATCTAACTTGGTACTTGTAATGTCTTCTTGTTAGAGGTAACCTTACAAGGTACTTTTGAAGCGGGATTGAACGTGAGTCCCCACCTACACAGCGCAAAAGCAGCTGTCTGGTCAGACAATTTAACCTTCGCACGATACTTGTGCGTATTGTCTCCCAGTTGCTTGTGCACTGGGTTTTTTATTGGCGGACAAGCAATTGTCCAAGAGGGAAGGTGTACAAGATAGCCAAGAACGATGGTCCTCGCATTAATGAGGAAATCACTGCTCGCACGTGCCGTCTTATTGACGCTGATGGTAGTCAGCTTGGTCTTTTTGGCGTCAATGATGCAATGAAGAGAGCTCGTGAGCACGGTCTTGATCTCGTAGAGATTGCTCCAAATGCCGAGCCTCCTGTATGCAAGATTCTTGATTACAGTAAGTTCAAGTATGAGCAGGCTCGCAAGGCCAAGGCAGCTCGCAAGAACCAGGTCAAGATCGAAGTCAAAGAGATGAAGTTCCGCCCAAAGATTGATGTGGGCGATTACGAGACCAAGAAGGGTCACGTACTGCGCTTCCTCAAGAAGGGAGCACGCGTCAAGATCACCATCATGTTCCGTGGACGCGAGATGGCTCACCCAGAGCAGGGCCGTATTGTACTTGATCGCCTTGCTGAAGATTTGAAGCCTTTTGCCACAATTGAGCAGAAACCGCTCATTGAAGGCCGTAACATGCACATGCTCGTTGCTCCAATCAAGGGAGCGTTTGACGAGAAGCCCGAGGGTGCTGAGGATGGCACCACACAGGAGGAGAAGTAGTATGCCTAAGATGAAGACGCACAAGGGTTCGGCTAAGCGTTTCCGCCGCACCGGTACTGGCAAGATTATGCGTGCTAAGGCTTTTAAGAGCCACATTCTTACCAAGAAGTCCCAGAAGCGTATCCGTGGCTTCCGTAAAGAAGCTGTTCTTTCCGCTGGCGATGCAGCAGTAGTTTCTCAGCGTATGGGCGCTAAGAACTAAGCGCGCCACCCACCAGATCAAATAACAAGGAGTGATTAGATATGGCAAGAGTTAAGCGCGCAGTTGCTGGCCGCAAGAAGCGTCAGACGCTCGTCGAGCGCACAAAGGGTTATTACGGAACTTCCTCTCGTACCTTCCGTGGTATGAAGGAGCAGGCACAGCATTCTGGTCAGTATGCTTACCGTGACCGTCGTAACAAGAAGCGTGATTTCCGCGCACTGTGGATTCAGCGTATCAACGCTGCATCACGCATCAACGACCTTTCTTACAGCAAGTTCATGCACGGCCTCAAGCTCGCTGGTGTTGAGCTTGACCGCAAGGTTCTCGCAGAGATTGCTTACTCTGACGAGCAGGGCTTCGCAGATCTTGCAGAGATTGCTAAGAAGGCACTTGCTGAGTAACTTCAGCTAAGCGGGTTCGGTACACGCTGATTAGTTTCGGCTCAGTGACCTCGCACGCTCAAGCGATTTCTTCGCAGCTAGATAGCTACACCCCGTACATCTCGGATGTGCGGGGTTTTCTTTTGGCGAGAAACCCGGTGGGGCTTTAGTGCGCGGTGGGATTGTCGACATGCAGCCAGGTTCCGGTGTCCGGTTAAGCCACGACGTGCCTGATTGGCCCCGGGATGCCCGACCGAGGTCCCAGCGTGCCTGATTTTCTCGCCATGTCTGAGCCGTTTGCCGGAAAAGCACACCAAGTCTAAGCTATTTGCCGGTTTTTCTCGCCATGTCTGAGTAAATTTACTCAGACATGATGCAGCTTTCAGGCTCAAAAATTCAGGGCCACGTAGCCTATCATTCACGCGCCTGATTTCATCAAAGAATCTGTAACTTTTGCCTAAAAATGCAAAAGAAACTGTGGATTTGCCTGATTTTGTCAAAGAATCTGTACCTCAAATACAGATTCTTTGCACTTTTCAGGCGCGTAATGGCGAGAAGAGCGCTTGGCGAGAAACCCATGCGCTCGCAGCGCGCTTGGCGAGAAACC
>CALBBS010000044.1 GCA_937926845.1 uncultured Atopobium sp.
CCTTTGATGTCACATACCTCAACGGGCACGCCGGATAGCGGCTCCACGACGGTTGCACCGCCTGCAACCAGTGTGGCGAGAAGTTCGTCTACATATAAAACGGGGACAAGCCGCGCACGGCCTGCCCCTGTCATTTTTACGTATTCAGCTACAACGTCGGTTGCGGTTTGTGTGACGTCATCAACCGCAATTTGTGGGTTATGTTGAACCTTATTAACCAACGCGCTCAGCATTCTCTTTGACAACCTGAGCAATAAACTCGTCAAGCTCTGCTACGTGAGTCTCGTTGGAGCGATCGCGAACAGAAATGTTTCCTGCCTCAACCTCCTGCTCACCAAGGATGAGCATGTAAGGGACACGGTCAAGAGAGCGAGCCTCACGAATCTTATAGCCGATCTTCTCGTCACGATCGTCTACCTTAACGCGAATACCAGCGGCTGCAAGCTTCTCGGCAACCTCATGAGCATAAGGACGAGACTTCTCTGAGACAGGAAGAACTTTGACCTGGCATGGGCTCAGCCAGACAGGAAATTTTCCTTCGTAGTTCTCAGTCAGAATACCAATGAAGCGCTCGAAGGAACCAAAGCCAGCGCGATGAATCATGATTGGCTGCTTCTTGGTACCGTCAGAGTCAATGTACTCAAGCTGGAAGTTGTGAGGCAGCTGGAAGTCAAGCTGGATAGTACCACACTGCCATTCTCTTCCAAGAGCATCCTTAATCTGAAGGTCAATCTTAGGACCGTAGAAAGCACCATCGCCTTCGTTAACCTCGTAGTTACCTTCTCCGTACTGATTATCAAGGATTGCCTTTAGACCTGCCTCGGCCTTGTTCCATGACTCAATATCTCCCATATAGTCGTCAGGTCTTGTTGAAAGCTCTGCACGGTACTTTAGACCTAGTGTTCCGTAAATCTCATCCGCTATCTTCATGATATCGGCGATTTCGTCAGCTACCTGATTCTCCGCTAGGATTGTGTGTGCATCGTCCTGACGGAACATCTGAACACGGAACAGACCGTTAAGCTCACCTGACTTCTCCTTACGGTGTATTGTATCTGTCTGGCTGATTCTAATTGGAAGATCCTTGTAGCTGTGAAGACTTCTCTTATATGTAAGTATAGCATTAGGGCAGTTCATTGGTTTAAGAGCATAAATCTTATCACCATCGTTTGCTGGAGGAACTACAAACATATTCTCTTTGTAATGACCCCAGTGTCCGCTGACTTCCCAGAGCTCACTGCTGCTTAGAACAGGACCAGAAATCTCCTGATATCCGTGTTCTTCGTGTATGCTTGACCAGAATCCCTTGAGTGCATTGAAGAGCTTCCATCCTCTTGGTAGCCAGTAAGGCATACCAGGTGCACTTGGCTGGAACATAAATAAATCTAGTGCTGGGCCAATCTTCTTGTGGTCACGCTCCATAGCTTCCTTAACGAGCTTTAGATGCTCCTTGAGATCCTGCTTGTTTAGGAAGGCGTAAACATAGATACGCTGAAGCTGCTCACGATTTTCGTCGCCTCTCCAATATGAGCCAGAAGCTGATTTAATCTGGAATGCACAGTTCATCAATTCCTGAGAATTGCTAATGTGCGGTCCACGACATAGGTCAACAAAGTCATCTCCTGTGTAGTAAA
>CALBBS010000045.1 GCA_937926845.1 uncultured Atopobium sp.
CTGATTGCCGCATGGCAACGTTCCCTTTGCACGCGCAAGCTTTCCAAAAACGCCTGCCGACGCTGCGTCCAAAAGCCAAATCAAGTGCGTTGGACTTGGAAGTTCAGCGTGAGTCAGCGCCATAGTCTCCAGGTCAGGCCCCTCGTCCTTCTCGCTAGCTGGATCTTTAAGAACAGAACCGTCAAGCGCGCGAGTCAGAAGACCATTCCACCACTCGTCGGAAATATCAGCATACGAAGATTCGGCGATAACCTCTGCCTGCGGATTCATCTCTGCCGCAAGTTGCTTAATGGGCTCAGCGGCATCCTCGCTACCTGGCGAAAGCTTAGAAACTACAACGCTTGCGGCCGCACTCAGCTGATTGTCAAAAATCTCTGGAAAATCAGCGCGTTGACTCTGCCACGAAACGGCGTCAACCACGGTGACTGGCGCCAGCAAACTAATGCGCTCCCAAGCCACCTGATTCACATTATCAAGAATGCTCTGCAGCTTAGCTACGCCAGTTGGTTCAACAATTAAATACTCGGGGTCAATAGTGTTTGAAATGGTCAGCACCGACGTCGCAAAATCCTGCTTACCCGAACAGCAAATGCAATTCTCGGTAGACTCCCAAACCTTGAGGTCGGAGTCCTGCCTCAGGCGACGCGCATCGATGTCCGCCTGGCCATATTCATTCTCGTAGATAGCAAAATCACGCCCAGTCCGGCGCACGAGCTCCTGAATGAAGGTGGTTTTACCAGCTCCAAGAAAGCCTGATACAACAAGGATTTTCATGAACACAACCGCTTTCTAAACTCCGTTGGCGCCCACCAACGCAAAAAGCTGGCGAGAAAACCGAACTTCTCGCCAGCTTAAACGTACTAAATCACGCTACCTGTTTGGTTACCTAGTCGATAACAACAACTGGCTTGATGAGGTCAGCTGGCTTATCACGCATGGTGAAGAGAGCCTCCTCGAGGTGATCCCAGCCGTGATAGAGGTGAGTAACCTCTGGGTGAAGGTCAAGACGGCCAGAAGTGACCAGGCTGGAGAGCTTCTCCATACGCAGACGGCCGCCAGGCATGAGGCCGCCACGGATGT
>CALBBS010000046.1 GCA_937926845.1 uncultured Atopobium sp.
CTGCTTTTGGGTACCGACGGCCGTCCTGGTGAGACAGAATACCGCGCGGACTCTATTATCTTGGCGCGTGTTGATCCCATTCACAAGCGTGTGACCATGCTGTCTATTCCGCGAGATACACGTGTCTTGTGGAAGGGCTCGTACATGAAGATTAACGCCGTTCATTATTACGACGGTGCAAATGGTATGGTACAAGCCGTAAATGAGCTTTGTGGTGTTCGTATTGCTCACTATGCTGAGGTTAATTTTGATGGCCTTGCAGGTATCACCGATGCACTTGGTGGTGTAACCGTTAACGTTGAGCAGTATATGCGCGACACAGAAAACTTTGACGACGTCGTAGAGCTCTACCCTGGTGTTCAGAAACTCAATGGCGCTCAAGCACTCTTCTTCACGCGCGTTCGCTATGCCTTTGCAGACAGCGACTACACCCGTATGCGCCATCAAAGAACGTTCATCAAGGCTATGATTGCTCAGATTTTAAACACGGGTGATCCTGTAGCCATTGCCAACATTGTTAACTCAACGGCAAGCATGGTCATCACGGATCTTTCTGTCCCAGAAATAGTGTCTTTGGGCACACAAATGATTGGTATGAATACCGAGAAGGACATCTATACTGCATATGTTCCTTCTGAGGGTGCCGAAATTGACGGCCAGTCCTACGTCATTGCTGATAAAGATGCACTTGCAAAGATGATGAAGGTCATCGAGGCGGGAGAAGACCCATCCAGTTTGAACGAGCAGACAGATGCTGAGGCAAACGCCGAGGCAGCAGAGAAAAGTTCTGAAGAGTCCTCAGAATCTTCAAACAGGTCTTCTCGTTAGTGGATTCTGGGTGCCATTTTTGGGTATCATTCAAGTACTAGAAATCTATTCGTTGCTTAGCAACTAATTTTGTTTGGAAAAAGGCTGCCTAGGCAGTCATCGGAGGAGAGTTATGGCCAACGATAACGTACAGAACGAGCACGCACTCACAAGAGCAGGCGAGGATTACCTTGAGGCAATCTATCGTATTGCACTTGAGCAGCCAGAAGATGACAAAAGTGTTCGCTCTGTTGACATTGCTGAGTCCCTGGATGTTTCAAAAGCAAGCGTAAACAAGGCTTTGACCCAGCTTAAAGAGCAAGATATGGTTGAGCAGAGCCGCTATGGTCGTGTTACGTTG
>CALBBS010000047.1 GCA_937926845.1 uncultured Atopobium sp.
GGCATTTGCAAACTCACCGCTATACTGCGTAAGTGCACCAACAACCAGCTCGCGAGCCTCTTCCTGCCTTTGAGGAAGGTGCAGCTTGTAGCGAGCTCCCCACCACACAAGCTTGAGCGTGCGTGGAATTGAGGACAGATGACGGCGGAGCAAATACGCAGAAAACAAGAGTCCTGACTGTCCAGAAATGACGGTTCCGTCAAAATCAAAAACAGCAATTTTCTTGATTGAATCTGAAGTGTGTTCTGTGTTGGCAGATTCTGCGGATATGGAATTTGCACTATCGCATTGCGACAGCGCATCCAAAGTATTCTGATCCCGCACAATCCACCTCACTTTACCTCTGCATTTAAATGTTTCTTCAGCAGAAGCACTTAGATACATTCTGATGTAAAGATAGCACACAGTGCTTTATTTTCTGACTTGGTTTCAATAAATTAAAGATGTAATTTAAATCTTTTATGCTGGACTTTTTTGGTAATGAAAAAGCCCTCCGAAGAGGGCTTGAACATGCAATGGCGGGATATGCGGGGCTCGAACCCGCGACCTCCGACGTGACAGGCCGGCGCTCTAACCAGCTGAGCTAATACCCCGGACGCCTTGTTGCGAATTGAAATAATACAGGGAACTTTTATTCTTGTCTAGCGTTATTTCCAACGAATTTGAAAATTTTCTTGAAAATAACCACTTGGCGAGAATATCCGCAGCTCAGAAACATGAACGCCCACTGGAAATCCACAATTTCTTTGCGTTGCTTTTACTGAAGAGCAACGCTGGTGGTGTTTCCTGTGGAATCGGTTACCTTAAGCGTAGTTCCATCAAGCGTAGCTGCGGTGATAGTTCCGTTTCCACCAACAGCCTTGCCGTCCTTATCGGCAATAAGTGTTGGAAGTGAGCCGTCTACCAGGGCACATGCCACAACATCCCAACCAGACTCGCGATTCTCTGGCACCAAAATAGTGTCGTTAAAAAGAATCAGGCTGGTGGGAGTTCCCTCAACCTCAAATAGAACACTCTTAGTTCCCGAGTCACTCGTACGAACAACAGCAGTTTTGCCGTCGCTTTGCTTCTCCAGAGAGTACTTCATGCCGTGGAAGGTAACTGAGCCGTCAACTGCCTGCTCATCCTGCTGTTTCTCGTCAGCGTAGGCGGACTGGGTCTGCTTTGGCTGCTGGCTTGCAGATTCACTCTTAGTGCTTGTAGCGCAACGAACAATAAAGAACAGAGCAGTAAGCGCAACAATAGCTGCGACCACCAAGATGATGACTGATTTTCTATTTGGAGGTTCTGGCGTGTTATCGGCCTGTCGTGGGCTCTGAGGAATTTGAGCTCCCTGACCTGCACGAAGCGTTGAAATGTTCTTCATATCAACCGATGAAGCCTCGGTGGTCTTCTCGCCAGATGAACTTGTTCTCATGTGGTTTGCCATGCTTAAACCTCCCGACGTGCTTCAATTGCACGTCCCAATGTTACCTCATCTGCGTACTCAAGGTCTCCACCTACGGGAAGTCCGCTTGCCAGTCGGGTAACTGTCATTCCAAGCGGATTAATAGTTCTGGAAAGGTACGTTGCAGTTGTTTCTCCCTCAACGTCCGGATTAGTTGCCAAAACAACCTCAGTTACGGTGCCGTCGGCCAAGCGAGACAGCAGCTCGCGCACGTGGAGCTGCTCAGGACCAATCTTGTCCATAGGCGAAATTACGCCGCCCAGAACGTGGTAAAGGCCGTGAAACGCACCAGTACGCTCAATTGCCGAGACATCCTTTGGCTCAGAAACCACGCAGATTTTACTGCGATCCCTGGAAGAGTCCAGGCAGATGTCACATTCGTCACGTGTTGCGTAGTTGAAGCAGATAGGGCAAAAATGCACCTGCTGCTTAAGCTCCAAGATGGCCTGCGCCAAACGGCGAGCCTCCTCGGAATCAACCTCTAAAAGGTGGTAGGCAATGCGCTGAGCCGATTTTGGACCAATACCTGGTAGGCGGCCTAACTCGTCAAGCAATCGCTGGAGCGCACGACCATCATTTGTGGTATTAAACGCCATGGATTAGAACAGTCCTGGGATATTCAATCCGCCGGTTACTGCGCTCATCTGGGCAGATGCCTGAGACTCAGCGGACTCAAGAGCATCATTTACAGCAGCCAGAATCATGTCCTGGAGCATCTCGATATCCTCAGGATCAATTGCCTCGGGATCAATAGTTATGTTGGTCAGACGAAGGTCACCAGATGCGGTCACCTTAACAGCGCCGCCACCAGCGCTTGCTGTTGCCTGCATAAGAGAAGCCTTCTGCTGAGCCTCCAGCAGCTGCTCCTGCATTTTACGAGCCTGAGCCATCATCTGATTGCGGTTCATGCCGCCCATGTTAAATCCACCACGTGCCATATGTTCTCCTATCGTCGTATCTATTTTAGACAAGTTGCGCTTTTTGCGCTGGCGCATAAGGAGCCATGCACCAAAGCGTCATATCGCGAGAATACCGCGAGAAGTTCTAGTTGTTTGCGGGATCTACGGAAGTTTCGGCATCCAGCTTCTTCTCTACCGACAAAGAAACCGCTGGCCCAAATACCTTCTCAAGCATATCTGCCACGCTGTTGAGCTCTGGAGGAAGCGCAGAACGAGCAGCGATGTCCTCTGGTGAAGCTGATACTGGAGCAGGCTTTGGAGCCGGAACTGGTTCGGGTTCAGGTGCTGC
>CALBBS010000048.1 GCA_937926845.1 uncultured Atopobium sp.
TGTTTCCGCAGAGGGACCTGCTGATCACCATTGCCGCCGGCGTTATTCTCGCCACATTGCTTTTGGCGGACAACCTGTTGCCCGTGCTATCAAAGTCCCCTGAAGCAGACTCTGACCTGCCCGAACGCCTCCACAAGGGAGAGATAGCTGTTCTGGAGGCAACTCTTGCTGAGCTCAGGGGCATGTTACAGTCGGAAAACGCCAAAGCAAAGTATCTACCTGCGCTTCGTTTAACTATCACGCGCTATACCAACCGTCTGTTTGCCTCTCGCATTACCGCGCCTGGCTCGGGCAAACTGATCAAAAAGTTGGTCCTTCACGAGACAGAAGTGCAGCAGAAGCGCCTTGAGGAGCTCCGCGAGCGCCACATTAAAACGCACAACCCTATTCCCTGGGATCAAATTGTTGATGACATTACTTCAATCCGCAGGTCAGTAGGATATTACGGACCTCTTGCAAACATTGCCGCAAAGACAAACCACCGTTCACGTATTGCCGTTGCTCTCCACGAGCTTAAGCTGGCAGCACAGCACATCATCGACGGCGGAATCAGGCACCTTGAGGACGCAGATCAGTCCTACTACCAGGCGTGTTTATACGCACTTGAGATGGAATATGCTGAGCTTGATGACCTGGAGCGCATTGTTAACGGCGACGATGAAGAGCTGGCGGTTATCGCCTCTAACCTGATGATTGACCACGAGTCGGCAATTGAGTCCATTTGGGGCCGCATCAACGTCAATGATGAGCATGGTTCCAGTACCACACAAGTCTCTTACCTGCTGCCTTACAACCTGAGCTCACATAAGATGTCACCTCACTTTAGGCAGCAGATTGCCGATGCCCGCGAATACGCTGATGACGTGGCGGAAAACGCGCTCCGCATTGAGTTGGACCAGATCACGCGCCTGCAGTTCGAGGGTGTCATCGACCGCGAAGTTGCCTCTCACCTGCGTGAAAACGTCTACTACCTGCAAATGACGTTGAGTGAGTAGCATGAGCGCTACACCAGATACGCACCCCACCGCCGATGCGGCTACACATCCCGCCAACCCCGTGTCGAGAAAAACAATCATCTCCGGACTTTCTATCCACACGCAGATGTCTTCTGTAGCCGGAGCTCCCGTTGTGTACCTCTTGGGAGACGTAGCCGACAACTCCCCCGTTCAGATTCCTGAAAGTGTCGGCCTAGTACGCATCGGCGTTGACCTGTGGGAAGAGAACTTCTCACCCTGGCGTGCTCCGCGCGTTTTTGCCAAGGGTCCCAACTTTGGTAACGGCGCTCAGAAAACGCTTGATGCCCTTATCAACCAGGTTATTCCCTGGGCAGAATCGGAGCTTAGCGTACCGCCGGCATATAGGGTGCTTCTGGGTTACTCGCTCGCGGGTCT
>CALBBS010000049.1 GCA_937926845.1 uncultured Atopobium sp.
ATCAATTTGGTCACCAATGTACTTGAAGCCCGTGAGCACACGGCGCATCTCAAAGCCACGAGCACGTGCCAAGACGTCGGGCATAGCAGAAGATACGATGGTGGAAACAGCTACCTTATCCTGGGGTTTCTCGCCACGCTCTTCAGCCATGGTAAGGAGCCAGTCCAGAAGCAGGACGCCCATCTCGTTGCCGGAAAGCAACACGTAATCGCCGTTATGTGGGATTGCAGTACCCATACGATCGGCATCAGGATCAGTTGCAACCAGAAGGTTTGGCTTAACCTTATCTGCAAGCTTGAGGCCTAACTCAAGTGCCTCACGGAACTCTGGATTTGGATAGGAGCATGTGGGGAAGTTTCCGTCTGGCTCTGCCTGCTCTGGAACAACGTCAACGTCATTGACGCCAATCTCCTTGAGGATACGCGTGACACACTCCATACCTGTACCGTTGAGCGGCGTGTACACAACCTTGTAGCCGTCGGCGGCCTTAAATCCTGGAATAGAAACGCGCTTGATAGCCTCGATAAAGTTGTCCAGGACCTCTTCTGGAGTCCAAATGATCAGGCCCTTCTCCAGGCCCTCTTCAAAGTCCATAGGCTTGACGTCAAAAGGATTAACACGCGCGATATTTGCAGAAATCTCTGCTGCAGCCTCATCGGTAATCTGTCCGCCGTTATCGTTGTATACCTTATAGCCGTTGTAAGGCGCAGGGTTGTGGCTTGCGGTAAGCACGATACCTGCGGAAGTCTTGAGGTAGCGGACGGCAAATGAGAGCGTTGGAACAGGCTCAATACGTGGGTAGACATACACGCGGATGCCATTAGCTGCCAAAACACCAGCTGCAACCTTCTGGAAATCCTCACCCTTAAGGCGAGAATCCCTTGCAAGAGCCACGGTAGGATTTTGATAGTGAGCGTTGAGGTAATCCGCAAGACCCTGGGTTGCCTGAGCAACAACGTAGACATTCATGCGGTTGGTGCCAACGCCAATGGTGCCACGAAGACCAGCGGTACCAAATGCAAGTGAACGATAAAATGCATCGTAGAGCTTTTCTTCTGCTTCTGGTTTTGCAAGCTCTCCGATCTCTTTTACCAGGTCTTCTTCGGTGACGTTTGCACGCCAGGACTCAAATGTTTCCATAACTTTTGCATCCATAATGACTCCCAAACCTCAAACAGCGCTCTGTATTTCTTTGTAAAAGATACTACGCGTATTTTAAGCGAAAAATAACAAATGATTTGGGACATTATGTATGAACTTATCCGCTCTTCGGTAAGCGGGCGGTGACTTAGACGAAGAGCCGCTGCTTGTGAGTGCTAGCCCGCAGATTCTTGTCCGAGAGCGACTCACGGGTTCTTGATGTATTTTCTTCTCCCCAACCATTTGGCGAGAAAAACATGGGAAAATGTTACGTCAGTATGTATTCAATTCCTACGGGCGAAAGGTGTCCCGATGTCTCAAGAACTTGAGTTCTTTGCAACGTGTCCAAAAGGCTTTGAGAAGCTTCTTGCACAGGAGCTAGACGGCCTGCGCATCAAAAAGGTGCGTCCTCTTGGCGGACAGGTTGCGTTTTACGGCTCACTTGCCGATGCTTACCGCGTCTGTTTATGGTCTCGTCTCACGTCTCGCGTCATTTTGGTGCTTGATCGCGTTGGCGCTGCCACTTCAGACGCTCTCTACGAAGACCTCTCCCACATTGCTTGGGAAGACCATATTGGTCCACATGCCACCATTGCAGTGAGCGCTCACGGCACAAATGACCAGCTCAGAAACACCAACTTCATTGCTGTCAGAACAAAAGACGCAATTGTAGACCGACTTCAAGCAAAGCGCGGAAGCCGTCCTATGGTCAACACGCTTGCGCCTGACGTAACTATTGTCGTGCGCGTATCACGCAACCGTGCCACGGTTGGCATTGACCTTGCTGGTGAGGCGCTCTTTAAGCGCAGTCT
>CALBBS010000050.1 GCA_937926845.1 uncultured Atopobium sp.
GATGGCTGCTGCGGAGCTTGCTCCGAGCAAGGTGAGTGCTGACCTGCGAGATAGAGTTAGGGTGTGACGTGTAGTGCTGGTAACGTGCGCGCTCAAGTCCATTGGATCGTGTGACCGGAAATGTTTCATAGTGACTTCTTTCTAAAAGACGAAGGGCGATAAGGTTTTCTCGCCCTATTGTATGCTTACAAGTTAACCTTGTCTAACTTTATGATACTATGCTATATGACGACAACGCGTGCTTTGGATTTACTGCGCATGTCGGAGTTACTGTGAATTGTGTAGTCACAATGTGGGGTGTGCAGCATTTGTAAGAAGCGGAATGAGGCTTAATTGTTTAAATTACGTGTCATTTATGACAATTATTTCGTCCAGACAGCATTTCGATGAAGAAAGTGATTTTGAAGATAATTTTTTCTGTTATTTGTTATGTAAATGCAGGTATTATTTAATTGTTTCCTAATGGTTTGTGCTCGTAGATTCAAAGGAGAAGAGCATGGCATTTGATTTTACCGGTAAGCTCGTACTGGTCACCGGCGGTAACTCAGGCATTGGCGCTGAGATTTCTAAGGGTGTTGTCGCAGGTGGCGGACACGTAGTTGTTTGCTCCTTCGATAAGGAGGAAGTTGGTCAGAAGTTTGTTCAGGAACTAGGCGAGGGAAACTATTTCTTCTTCATGGATATTTCTGATGGCGAGGCAGTTAAGAAGACTGTTGCTCACATTCTTGAAGAGTGCGGCGACGTTAACGTTCTTATCAACTGCGCAGGTCGCGTAAGCACTGTTCCTTTTGCAGAGGTCGATGATGTCGAGTGGGCTAAGACCATTAACACCAACCTTACTGGTACTTACAACCTGACCCATGCTCTCTGGCAGCACTTCATTGACCGCGGTGGCGCTCGTATCGTCAACGTTTCTTCTGTTGCTGGTAAGATTGGTGGCGGCCTACTCGGAACCGTTGCTTATGCTGCTTCCAAGGCTGGCGTTAATGGCTTCACCAAGGCTATCGCTAAAGAGGGCGGCAAGTACGGCATCTCTTGTAACGCTGTCTGCCCATCCTTCACTATTACTGGTATGACCACTGCACTTTCCAACGATCCTGAGAAGTACAACAAGGTCATCAGCATCATTCCTCTGGGCCGCCCTGCTCAGCCATCTGAGCCAGCTCAGATGATTCTGTTCTTTGCTTCCGACGCTGCTAGCTTCGTCAACGGTGAGATTGGCGACTGCGACGGCGGCATCGTAATGGACTAGGTGGAGTACATGGCTGAAAAAGAACCAATTTCCATCCAGCACCCATTTAAGGCCCTGGGCCGCATTCCAGGTGCAAACATCCTGGTACCACTGCTTCTTGGCGTTTTCATGAACACATTTTTCCCAGATGTATTCCCAACGCTTGGTAGCTTTACTGCAGCTATGACCGTTAAGGGCACTGCTACTCTGGTTGGCGCTTTTATGCTGTGTGTTGGTGCAACAATTTCGTTCAAGAGCGCACCTAAGGCTGCACTTCGCGGTGCAATTATCATTACCTCTAAGGTAATCTTCTGCGTTGCACTTGGCCTTGGCGTTCTGTTCTTCCTGAACGACAACCTGCTTGGCCTGTCCTCAATGGTCATCCTTGCTGCTTGCTCTGGTGCAAACAACTCCATGTATGCAGGTCTGATGGCTGATTATGGTAACGAGTATGAGCAGGGTGCAGTTGCAATTACTACGCTGGTAGTTGGCCCTCCAGTTACCATGCTTGCTCTTGGCGCAACTGGTCAGTCTCCAATTAACTGGTCTTTGCTTGGTGCAGTTCTCCCAATCATCGTGGGTATTTTACTTGGCAACTTCTTCCCATCCATGAAGAAGATGCTTACGAGCGCTTTACCAGCAATCATCGTCATGACCTTCTTTGCAATGGGTTCTACCATGAAGTTTGAATCACTCATCATGGCTGGTCCTGCAGGCATTCTGTTAGGTGTCATCTGCTCCGTCTGCGGTGGCTTTATCAACTACTTTGTTGATCGTGCAACTGGCGGAACTGGAATTGCAGGTGTTGCAATTTCTTCCTGCGCAGGTGCAAATGCGTTAACACCTGCTGCTATGGCAGAGGCTAATCCAGCACTGTATGGCGGCGCTGTTCTTGCAACAGCAAACGCACAGGTGGCGGCTGCAGTTATCGTTACTGCAATCCTGACACCACTGATTACTGGTTATGTCGCTGAGCACTTTGCTAAGAAAGACAACACTTCAGAGGAAGTTGTTGAGGCAGCTTAACAATCTCTACAGTTCAAGCACAAAATCCCAGCACCTTAGGGTGCTGGGATTTTTTGTGCCGCGAAACAGCATTGGCTACGTGCAAAAGTTGCTTGAAGAATGGCAATAGACGACTGACAAAGAGGCAGCGGATGCAGAGATTCTTCGCGAATCACTCGAATAAGTCTCCAAGTGGTAAAAAATGCGTTTAGTTGGAGATTTCATTTTTCTGCATACAACGTTTGCCCAGATAAAAGTTTTTGAGGCGGTAAAAAATCGTCTTAGTTGGAGATAAA
>CALBBS010000051.1 GCA_937926845.1 uncultured Atopobium sp.
CGGCCAAGGTGGCTCATCAGGATGACTTTTGCATTGTGGTCGAGAAGATACTGGATGGTTGGAAGTGCAGCGCGAACGCGGGTGTCGTCAGTAACAACGCCGTCCTTTAGAGGCACGTTGAAGTCAACACGCATAAGAACGCGCTTACCGTCAACATCTGCATCGCGGACAGTCTTCTTTGTAAAAGCCATGTCACTCCTTTAAATACGTTTCCAACAAAAGAAGGCGCGATCGCGGCAGATGCTGCGACCGCGCCCAAGGCGTCTATGTAACTAGAACTTAAGCAACGAACTTCTCGAAGTACTTGATGGTGCGGACCATCTGAGAAGTGTAGGAGTTCTCGTTGTCGTACCAAGAGGTAACCTGAACAAGAGTGGTGCCATCGCCAAGGTCAGAGCACATGGTCTGAGTTGCGTCGAAGATGGAGCCGTGAGTCTCACCAACGATATCGCGGGAAACAATGTCATCCTCGTTGTAACCAAAGGTCTCTGGGATGGTCTCTGCATAAGCCTTCATTGCAGCGTTGACCTCGTCAACAGTGACCTTCTTGTCAACAACAGCATAGAGGTTGGTGAGGGAGCCAGTTGGCGTAGGAACGCGCTGAGCAGCACCAATGAGCTTGCCGTTGAGCTCAGGAAGAACAAGGCCAATAGCCTTTGCAGCACCGGTGGAGTTAGGAACGATGTTCTCTGCGCCAGCACGGGAACGACGGAAGTTACCCTTGCGCTGTGGACCGTCGAGAATCATCTGATCACCAGTGTATGCGTGAATGGTGGTCATGATACCGGACTTGATAGTTGCGAAGTCGTTAAGACCCTTTGCCATAGGAGCAAGGCAGTTGGTGGTGCAGGAAGCTGCGGAGATAATGTTGTCATCTGCAGTGAGGGTCTCATGGTTAACGTTGAAGACAATGGTTGGGAGGTCATTGCCTGCAGGAGCAGAAATGACAACCTTCTTAGCACCAGCGTTGATGTGAGCCTGTGCCTTGTCCTTAGAAGTGTAGAAACCGGTGCACTCAAGAACAACGTCAACGTTGAGGTCGCCCCAAGGCAGGTTGTTAGCGTCTGCCTCCTTGTAAATAACAATCTCGTGACCGTCAACGATGATGGAGTGGTCAGTTGCCTCTACCTTGTGATCGCGGGAATAGTTGCCCTGAGTAGAGTCATACTTCAGAAGATATGCAAGCATCTCTGGAGAAGTAAGGTCGTTGATTGCAACAATCTCGGAACCCTCGTGACCAAACATCTGCCTAAATGCAAGGCGACCAATGCGGCCAAAACCGTTAATAGCAACCTTTACTGCCATACGTAATGCTCCTTTCGGTGACCCAGAGCCATTCTCCGGATTCATTAACATTTAAACCGTACACCGTGTATTTTACCTCACTCACCGATAACTTATGCATCTTTTTCAAAATCGCTAACGATTTTTTCTAAACGAAGCAATCGATGATACATGGCGGACTTGGATACGGGTGGTACAAACGACTCCCCCAGCGCTGATAATGACAGCTCAGGGTTATCTTTTCTCGCAAGACAAAAATCTCTGACCGCTGGCGGCAGAGCTCTGAGTCCAATGAGTTTCTCGGCCTTTTCTATGAGCGCTAACTGATCTGCCGCTGCATTTGAAGAGCGTGTTTGATTTGCCATCTCTGCGTTAACAACTCGGTTGACGTTGTTGCGATAATGCTTTTGTACACGCGTAAATGCAATAGCGCGCGCCATAGTGGGCGCACCAATCTCTCGCAAAAACTTGATGATATCGTCAGAGCTCTTAAGGTAGACAGCATAAATTTCTCTGGTACGCATGAGTGCATTGGTATGACGGTTACGATGATTAAGGCGCGCCTTGACCCCAATGGATCCCATAAGTTTTACCAGCTCAGTGGCAAATCTTTCTCCCGAGACAGCAATCTCTAGGTGAAAATCTTTTAAGGGATCCGCCATAAACGCTCCGCGCAAAAAGGCTCGCTGCGCTTGCTTGGTGCGAATAACACTCTTTGGAATGCCACTTACCAGGCCTTCTCCCGGTATATAAATGCCAAGAGCGGAAAGCGCTTCTGCAAGCGAATCCTGGTTAGAAATCTCAAGCAAATAGTTGCGTTTTTTATGCATGATAGAGCGACGGTACTCAACGGAAGTGCCCAGATCAAACAGACGGCGAGAAGAACTAATAACTGTTCGGGCTACCGTGCCTGTCTCGGTAACAATGCGAACGGCAAATTTACCAGGACCGTGCATCGACAACGTTCCAGAAACACGAATAAGCGCAGAAAGCTGGGCTAATTCACAGTCCGTCTGAATTTCTGGTACGCTGACCAGCTCATTTTTAACCAAGGCAGTATAGGACATGACAGACTAACTTCTACTCAGCCTGCTGAGACTTTTTCTGAGCCGCATCAAGATCGCGATGGAACAGCGTTACGCGATAGCCCTGGCTGGTAAGATGCTCTGCCGTAGCACGTGCGATCGCAACGCTTCTATGCTGGCCACCCGTGCAACCTACCGCAATAGAGAGCAAGCTTTTGCCTTCCTGCACATAGCCAGGCATTACTACATCAAGCAGCTCAAACCAAGACTTAAGGAATTTCTTAGTAGTGCCATGCTGAAGGACAAACTGAGCTACTGGCTCATCAAGACCGGTAAGTGGTCTGAGCTCTGGATCATAGTAAGGATTAGGTAGGAATCTCACATCAATCATAAGGTCAGCCTCAACGGGCAAACCGTTTTTGAAGCCAAAGGAAAACACGCTAACATCCATAAGCTGCTGTTCAGCAAGCTCTGAAAATGCGCGACGAAGGCGGCTCTTGAGCGTATTAGTACGCATAGATGAGGTGTCTAGGACCACATCTGCCAGCGCTTTTATGTCTTGAAGTTGTGCGCGCTCCCTAGAAATTGCAGTTGAGAGATTTTCTCCCTCCTGCGCTAAAGGATGACGACGGCGATTCTCGCTATAGCGACGCATAAGCACTTCGTCTGAGGAGTCCAGATACACAATCTTGTACGTGAGCTCGTGATCTGCAAGAGACTTCAGAGCTTCAGAGATGTCATCAAAAAGACCTTGCGAGCGCAAATCGCAGGTAACAGCCAAGTGGCGACCAACACCCGTGTTAATGCCCACAAGGTTAGAAAGCTGCAAAATAAGAGCTGGTGGCAGGTTATCAATACAGAAATAACCCATGTCCTCAAACACATGAAGCGCCTGCGTGCGACCCGATCCAGACATACCCGTAATAATGACAATGTCGGGAATAACTGAAGGTGTGGGATCGTTTTTCTTCACAGGCGCTCCTTACATACGTGACGAGAAAACCTTACCGCTCCAAGCGTTAATCCTCAAGTGCTGCAGTAAACCAAGAGGTAATTGAAGTTGGATGTGTAATGGCTGTACCTGAAACAACCGCCCAAGCGCCTGCATCCAGAGCATCTCTTGCGTCTTGTGGCGTGTGGACATGTCCCTCACAGATGATAGCAATACCTGGGAATTCAGTGGTTGCCTGCTTGAGAAGGGCAATGTCAGGGCCATCATCAAGCGTTGTATCAATAGCAGCCTTGTTGTGAGAAAGCGTAGTTGAAACGAGGTCACAACCAGCGGCAACAGCGCGACGGATGTCATCCATAGTCATGCAGTCAGCCATAATCAGCACGTCAGACTCTGCACGAAGCGCCGCAACGGTTTCTTCAAAGGTTCTACCATCTGGCCTTGGACGGTCTGTTGCATCCAGGGCAACAACATCTGCACCTGCGTGAATACAAGCACGCGCATGACGAAGCGTAGGAGTAATGTAGACGCCTTCGTGACCCTCTTTCCAGAGGCCAATAACAGGAATTTCAACTCTGCCTTTAATGGCAGAGATGTCAGACAAACCCTGGCACCTAATAGCTGCAGCGCCGCCAAGCTCACAAGCGCGAGCAATCTGAGCCATGGTCTCTGGATGCCTCATAGGCTCACCAGGATACGCCTGGACGCTGACAATGAGTTTTCCTTTAAGTGACTCAACAAGCTCTGAATGTGCCACGGTATTCTCCTCACAAGAATGTACGTACGTTAAAAGATATGTGTCTTTGCGGCGTGTCTGGTCAGCAAAGAATTAACCTGCTGACGTGCTTTTTCCTAAAGACGTGTCTCTAAATAGCCAGGTAGAACAAGGTTTTCTGCAGCTCCAATAAGAGGAGCTTCTCCACCAAGCGTGCCCTTCACAAGAGGCGTTGCCTGAACAGGAGGCATTGCCTGCAGCTTAAATGCTGCCTCAAGAGCCTCGTGCCAGTACTTGCCGCACTCTGCAACGGAGCCAGACAGAATGATGACAGAAGGGTCAAGCATGTTGCACATGCTACCCAAGACCTCACCAAG
>CALBBS010000052.1 GCA_937926845.1 uncultured Atopobium sp.
CTCGATAGCATGGGTCAGTGCGTCCATACCGGTGTGAGCAACAAGCTTAACAGGCATGCCGTAAGTGAGCTCAGGGTCAACAATTGCGACGTCAGGGGTAATCTGGAAGTCAGCGATTGGGTACTTAACGCCCTTCTGGTAATCGGTAATGATGGAGAATGCGGTTACCTCAGTTGCGGTACCGGAAGTAGAAGAAATTGCGCAGAAGTGAGCCTTAGTGCGGAGCTCAGGAAGGCCAAAGACCTTGCACATGTCCTCAAACGTGGTCTCAGGATACTCATACTTGATCCACATAGCCTTAGCTGCGTCGATTGGGGAGCCGCCGCCGATAGCAATAATCCAGTCTGGCTGGAACTCGCTCATCTTAGCAGCACCGCTCATAACGGTCTCGACGGAAGGATCGGACTCGACGCCCTCAATGTGAGCAACCTCAAAACCTGCGGACTTAAGGTCATTCTCGACGTCATCAAGGAAGCCGCCGCGACGCATGGAGCTGCCGCCGGAAACGATAACTGCCCTCTTACCCTTGAGGTTCTTAACCTCGTGACGAGCGCCCTCGCCAAAATACAGATCGCGTGGATTTGTAAAACGTCCCATAAACCTCTCCTTAACTATGTGCCGCTTCCCTAAGCGGCTAGCGAAGCCATTCTTCGCAATTACTTCTTCTCAACATTTCTATTCTATCTCTTTTGCGACAACTGTACAAAAATGAATGTGCCATTTTATGCAATATCGTTCAAATTTTATACGGTCACCTGATAAGACGCTGACGGTCACCTGACAAGAAACTGACGCCCATCTGGCGAGAAACCCGTCCACTCCAAACATTTCTACATGCCGTTCACAATCTTGTTACGACGCTCGCGGAGTTACTTCGCACACCTCAATAACCTGCGATATCATTTCTAAAGAAAGAAGGGAATCTCAAGAGAGAAAGGAATTTTGTGGCGTTTGACCCAGTAAAAGAAGACTACCAGCGGCTTATCCTCCGCTTTGCTCGCACGCAAGTTGGCGACGAGGACAGTATTGCCACGCTGATGAAGGACTTCAACTGGCGATTCTCCAACGACCGCAATTCTCTCCCCCAAACCGACGAAGACCGCGCGTTCAATCTAGTTGCTCAGGCGGCCGAAATTGTTGATTACCGCCTGCCTTTTGTCGAAGAATCTCAGGCGCAAACCCTTATCGATCAGGGAAAACGCCTACTCAACCAGGCAATTCAGCTGGATTCCAACTGTTTTGATGCCCAGCGCATGCTCTGCGCCTCAAATAGCAGGCTTTTTGACTCCTACTACCAGTTCCTTGTGGAGAAACTCCCCCAGGTTGAGACCGCGTGCTACCAAAAGGCACAAGAATCGTCGCAGGGGCTTCCCGCCGAGCAGGCAGAACTTGCCCAGCGGCTGGCAATTAACCCC
>CALBBS010000053.1 GCA_937926845.1 uncultured Atopobium sp.
TTCGTTGGCATTGCCCTCGATAATCTTGCCCCACTTAGAAAGATACTCAGTGCCAATAGTACCTGGCTCTGTAAGATCAAAAGTTACAGGAACAATGCGACCTGAAACAGTGAAGTTAACTGTCTTATTATTACCGGTCTGAATTCTGTTATTGCTAATGGTAAAGCCAAGTCGAGCGGTACCGCGCAGGTCAGTGTGGTTGTTGACGTAGTTGGTAAAGACAACACGCATGTTTCCACCAAAACCATCGGTACCAGGGGTGACGTGAGCTACTGCCATGACCTCGCCGGTTGCTGCATCGGTGATGTTAAAGGTAGACGCAGGATGAGCTGCGGTAAACCTCATCTCGTTAGGGAGGGTGACGTCAAAGTAATCGCCCGGCTCTACGTTAGCGTTTGCAGAGGCGTCCCACGTCATAGCAATGGCATACACATTTGCCTTATTAACAACGGTAGTTGGATTGCCAAAACGATCTTCAACTCTAAAGTCTGTAATGGTTGCGACAACCGCTTTAGGGGTGCCTGTAGCAGCTTCAGTGCTTGCAGTCTCAGCAAAAGCTGATTTTGCAGCAAGCGGAAGCGCCAGGACCAGCATGAAGACAAAACTTAACAGCTTAAACAGTCGTTTGTTCATCAGGACTCCTTTGCAATAGATGCGTCTATTTTCACCTATTACAAAGAGAATTTATTTGAGATTCTGCATATATTTATATAGCTTTTTTAAAGTTCAAATATTTATGCAGGTACAAGGAATTTATCGGTTCTTTTTCTAGTACCTTTTAAATAAAAGTACAGGTAAATTCACAGGTTCTTCACAATTGTTCACAACAAACATTTCACACTATGTGCAGCTTAACGTAATAAAAATGGATAAATATTATCTCTAATAAATTCAAATGCTGGACATTAGTCACTTTTTATACGTGATTCCGAATAGGTCATTTTTCTGTATGCAATTAAGGAGGCGAGAAGTTCTGTGGAGCCTTGCAAATAGACGGTTTTCTCGCCAAAAAAGAACGTCTTGCCACGAGGACAAGACGTTCTTGGTGAGTTACTCGTGCGACCGCGTACGGTCCTATGCGTACGCTTAGTTTACTTGCGACGCTTAAGTGCAACTGCGCCACTCAGTGCAGCCAAAGATCCAAAGAGCACTCCTGCAACAGAAGATGCATCTCCGGTGTAGGGGAGGCTGGACTTCTTGCGAGTCTTAGCAGGTTTCTCTGGAGTTGGAGGAACCTGGATGTTAGTGACTACAAAGCCCTGGGCTGCGTCGCCCGTAATTTGGCTGGTGTAGCCAGCTACCTCGTCCTCAGAGATGGTGTAGGTAATCTCGGAGCCGTCAGCAGCATAAGCCTCAAGACCCGTGAAGGAATCCTGCCAGTTATTGTCAGAGCTCAAAGTAAGGGTCTTACCAGTGTCAACACCGTTTGCAAGCAGGTGAACAGTTACTGCTCCGCCCTCTGCGCCATTCCAGACTTTCTGTACAGGAATGTCTGCATGAGCGTTCTTCTTGTTCTCAATAATCTTGATAGTGCCGGACTGATTGTCAACGTTTACGGTGTAGACAGTAGCGTCACGCACATAACTATCTGGAGCGGTGATCTCTTCGATGGTGTAGGAGCCGGTAATGAGCCTCTCGGAGGTTGCAGTTCCGTCGGCGCCTGTAGTAAGAGTCCAAGAATCAGCTGGGTTAGTAACGCTTGTTACCTTAAAAGTTGCGCCTGGAAGCTGGGTAGTTGCGTTGTCAGCGTCAACCTTGATGATGCGAATACGGCCAACCAGATCTCCATTTGCAGAGCCAGAGTTGTTTGGAGAGTAGTAGGTAAAGCCAATTTCGCTTCTTGGAGCACCGCCAGCATTGGTAAGCACGCCATAGTTATGCAGAGCCATACCTGGGATAAAGGTGGTGCGGTACTGCAGGAGGTAACGCTGGCCCTGGGAGAAGTCAACGCCGCTTAGGTTAAGGTGGTAGGAGTGGCCGTCAGCTGCAATAGAAAGTGCGCCATTAGGAATGGTGACCTCCTGAAGGTTGCTGTAGTTGCCCGTTCCATCGAAGTCTGCACGATAGAGGTGGAAAGAGTTGGCAATGTAGGTTACCGATGCTGGCAGGTCGCCACCGTTTCTATCAGAGAGGGAGTCAGAGAACTCAACGCCAGTCATGTTAGAAGCGGAGTAGTTAAGACGAACATACCAAAGTACCTCGGACTCGGTACCGGTAACAGGGCCGCCCCACTTGTTGAGCCACTCTTGGCCAATGGTGTTCTTTGGACGAACAATCATGTTGAGAGGAACAGCGGTGCCGTTAACACCAAAGTCAACATGGGTATTGTCACCAGCGTTGATGGCATCGCGATCATACAGTGCGGACAGCGAGAAGGTACCTTTAATCTGAGTGTGGGTGTTTGCATAGTCTGTATAAACAACATGCAGGGTACCACCGTAAATGCTACCTGCAGCTGGAGTTGGATAAGCCCAAGCTACGGTTGCGCCGTTAGGATCTTTAACTTCAATTGGAGTTGTGTTTTGTGTGGCAGTGAACTGGACTTTATCGGGCAGAGTAATATCAAAATAGTCACCTTCTGCCACGGTAGATGCGGTAGATTCCCAGTTAATTGTAATATGGTACAGATTATCAGTGGTAATCTCATTTACTGGTGTATAGGTATCATCAGCCACAGACATGCTGGTAATTTGAACTGGTGAAATAGTTGCAGCAGAAGCGAATGTTGTCACAAAAGTAACAACAATCATAAATGGCACAAGAAATACACCTAGTCTGACCAGTACTTTTTTCATAAACTAAACTCCAATTCGTCTTGCGAGCGTGAGAAAATTATTACAGATAGGTACTTAAAAATTGTTACCAGTTTTAGTCGTCACAAAACAATTACATTTCAAATTACCGTGCCTTTGACCTGCTCTTCTCGCCATATTCTATGTTTTTAAATTGTTAGAAATTAGTAGCATTTCTCGTCAAATTATAGAACTTTGCCGTCTTTTGTTTGCGCAGATTAAGAAGACTTTTTGGCACAGACAATCTCTCGTGGTGTTATCGGCTGGTTGAAGGTATTATTAAAAGCAATAAATTCGTGGTAGAGATATGTGCCCATACGTGCGGTAGTGCGCGCCGGCGCAGAATCTAAGAGTGACCGGGAAACCGGAGAAGCGGAGTCATGCATGAGCGAGTCCAGGCCCAAGCAGTTTGTTGCAGTTCTAGACTTTGGCGCCCAGTACGGCCAGTTAATTGCACGTCGCGTGCGCGATCTTAACGTCTACTCCGAGATTGTTCCTTGTGATATTTCCGCAGATGAGCTTCGTGAGCTTAATCCATCTGCGCTTATTTTGTCCGGCGGCCCTGCTTCTGTTTATGCTGAGGATGCGCCTAAGATTGACCCAGAGATTCTGGAGCTCGGCCTTCCTGTCTTTGGTTTCTGCTATGGACAGCAGATTATGGCGGTTACCCTAGGTGGCACCGTTGGACACACCGAGAAGGGCGAGT
>CALBBS010000054.1 GCA_937926845.1 uncultured Atopobium sp.
CTGCAAGGAGCCTCATCCAGACTCGTTTGCGCTGGTTATGGGAGACGCTTTGGCCATCACGCCGCAGAAGCTTGCTGAGGCTTATAGCACGCTTCCTGCCATAGCTCAGGGCGCAGCTCCATGTGCTCCGATGCCAACTAAGTTTGTATCCAATCTGCCGTATCAGGTGGCAGCTACGCTGATCCTTAAGTTCTTCCAGGAGCTTCCTTCGCTTGAGCAAGCAGTAGTCATGGTGCAGGCTGAGGTAGCCGACAGAATTGCTGCCAAGCCTTCTACCAAGGCATATGGCGCTTACACCGCAAAGCTGTCTTTATTTGCCCAGGTTACTGGTAGGTTTGAGGTGGGTCCTGGCAACTTTATGCCTCCACCACGCGTCAACTCTGCCGTGGTTCGCCTTGATCGCACCCAGGCGAGAAACCCGCTGACCTCCAAACTTCTTTCTGAAGAAGAACTCTCACATACCATGAGCGTCATTGACGCCGCCTTTGCACAGCGTAGAAAGACCATTCGTAATTCAATGAGCGCTTCTGGTTTTGATAAAGACAAGCTAGACCAGGCGTTTCTCGCCACAGGAATTGCGCCTACCGTGCGCGCAGAAGTTTTGACCAGCCAAGATTTTATTTGTCTTGCGGCTGCTTTGGAGCCTTTGAGTGAGTAAGAAAAAGCATCATTTGCCAGCAGAAGAAGTGGAAGCACTTTCTTTTTCTGACGGTCAACTGTTCCACGATGTATACGGTACACCTCGTCCAGCGCCGCGTGTTTTGGCGCCTGTTGCTGATACCCATGGTCACCTGGGTAGTCTTCATGAGCACAGTGCAGCAGACTCTCTTGCACGTGCGGCCGCAGCGGGCGTTCGCATGCTTATTGTTCCCGTAGACATTGCTACGGAGTTTCCTCGTAAGTGGGAAGATACCAGCACTTTTATCACATGGTTTGAGGACACCCTTAGGCAGGCACGCCACGCTTTTACAAAGCTGGCTGAAGCAGATCTCTGTGTACCCTGCGATTTACCTGCAGAGTATTTGTTTGAGCACACGTATTTTGTGGTTGGTGCGCATCCCTATAGTGCACCAGACTATAACCAAGAGGCTGAAAAGCGCTTGTTTGAGTTACTTGAGCACCCTCTTTGCGTTGGTGTGGGAGAGATTGGCCTTGATTTTGGACCGTACTGTGAGGTCCCAGAAGAGGTCCAGTGTCAAGCATTTGAACGCCAGCTCTCCATTGCACACGAGCTCAATCAACGCGTTGAGCTTCACTTACGTGATGGTGCTGATAACACGCACGCTCATGATTTGGCGTTTGAAATTTTGAACCGTATGGGTGTGCCTAAGGCGGGCTGTGACCTGCATTGCTACACCGATGGTCCTGAGGTCATGAAGCCTTTTGCAGACCTTGGTTGCTTTGTAGCCTTTGGTGGTGCAGCAACGTTTAAGCGCTCTGATGATATTCGAGCTGCAATGATTTCATGCCCAGAAACTCAACTGCTCTCAGAGACTGACTTCCCCTACATGGCACCAGAGCCTTTACGTGGAGGGGAGTGCACGCCAGCGATGGTGGTGCATACCGTTGAGCGCTTGGCGGAGCTTCGTTGGCAGCGACTTGATATCCCCAAAGAGAAGACGTATACCATACTGTGGGAAAACGCCCAGCGCTTTGTAGGACTTGCATAGCACAGCAGGAGGTGAGCACATATGACAAAAATCCTGGTAGTAGAGGATGACCATTCGATTCAGCAAGAGTTGGTGCTCCTGCTACAGAGAAACGGCTTTGAAGCCCAGGCTCTCACGTCTTTTGAGTCTGTACCTCAACAGATTATTGCTGCGCATCCAGACCTGGTTCTGTTGGACCTTAACCTTCCTGGCATTGACGGACAACAAATCTGTCGAGAAGTGCGACAGCTCTCAAACGTTCCCATCATTGTAGTTACCAGCAGAAATACTGACCTTGATGAGCTTATGGTGCTCTCGTTAGGAGCGGACGATTTTATCGCCAAGCCCTATAACACTCAGATTTTGCTTATGCACATAACCTCGGTTTTGAGGCGTGCAAATAGCGATGTCACAACAGGAACAAAGCTTTCACATGCAGGTGTGACACTTGATTCTTCTTCCTGCAAAGTTTCTGCAAATCAAAAGAGCGTTGAGCTAACTAAGAACGAGCTCAGGATACTTTCACTTTTGATGCAAAATGCAGGAACGGTTGTTTCTCGCCAGCGTATTCAAGAGGAGCTGTGGCAGTCGGACGAGTTTGTTGATGACAATACGTTGACGGTCAACATTAGCCACCTCAGAAATACTCTTGCAAGCATTGGCGTTGAGGACTTTGTCATGACACGCCGCGGACTTGGCTACGTTATTGAGTAGGCTGTCATGACGCTTTTTAAGTATCTAAAAAATCGAACTATCTTCTTTCTTGCGCTTATAGCTAGCAGCACGTTAATCGGCTTTATGCTCAAAGGTGTTGGACTTAACGCGTTTGCTATTGCCTACTGTATTTTGGTTTTATGGGTGGTGGGAGCAGCCGCACTTCTTGCTGATTATTTTCATCGTCGTTGGTTCTACCAGCAGCTTGCTGAGAATTTAGCAGCAACGGATAAAGAAAGCTATCTGGTTCCTACCATGCTGGACACGCCTTCAACGCTGGAGGAGCAGCTTTTTAAGGACGCGCTTTCTAGCATGTCCAAGTCTATGATGGACCAGCTTGCCGATGAGCATATGCGATCAAAGGAATATCGCGAGTACATTGAGATGTGGGTGCATGAGATTAAGACTCCCATTGCTGCGGCTCATTTGGTTGCTCAAAATAACCCATCATTGCCCATGGATGACGTACAAACACAGCTCACTAAGATTGAATCGCTGGTAGAACAAGCTCTCTTTTATGCGCGCAGCGCATCCGTGGATCGAGATTTTTCTATTCGAGACGTCAATTTGCAGTCCATCGTAAAAGATGCACTTAAAAACAACGCACGCGTCTTCATTGACGCTGGCGTTTCTCCCCATTTTGATGACTTGGCCCACGTGGTCAAGGCTGACCCAAAGTGGCTTGAGTTTATTTTGCGACAGCTCCTAATTAACGCTGCAAAGTATTCAAATCCAGAGCTTTCACCTGGCGAGAAGAATGTTTGGATTTCTGCCTCTGTCTCAGAGCCACGTGAGGGAACTACTTCAACCACTCTCTTCATTAAAGATAATGGCATTGGTATTCCTGAAGAGGATCTTGCCCGTATTTTTGATAAGGGATTCACCGGTCAAAATGGACGCAAGTACGCCAAATCTACCGGTATGGGTCTCTATCTCTGCTATGAGCTCTGTAAGAAAATGGGCCTTAAGCTGGCTGTCAGTAGTACAATTGGCAAAGGTTCAACCTTTTCTATTACGTTTAACCAGTCTTTTACGGATTTAAAATGAAACTAATTAGCTTCTCCTAAATTAGAAGTTCCCACAATTCATCTGTTTGAGGATCGCTTCCTACTGGGAAGGTATGCTGACTAAAACGCTTAAATCCCCAACGTGAATAAAATGTCTTAGCAGGCTCATTGTGTTCCCAGACACCCAGCCATACGCGTTTTTTGCCCTTATCTTTTGCTAGATCAAGGGCAAATTCCATAAGCTTTGATCCAAGGTGTAAGCCTTTAAATCGAGGAAGAATATACAGACGTTCAATTTCAAGTGAGTCATCGCGCTGACCCTCGGTTTGCTCATAACGCGTATTGAGCTTCAGGTAACCAGCTACCTGGTCTTCAACTTCAACAAAATAGAAATATGAGTGTTTAGCAGCAAGCTCACGGGCAAGCTTTTCTGTGTTGTAGAGCGAGTCAATGCAACTTGCCAAATCATCTGCTGTATTTGAGTCAATAAAAGTGTCTATAAAAGTCTCCACGCTAAGCTTTTGCAGCGAGCGCAAATCGGTTGCTTCAAGAGGTCGAATAGACACAGTAGCATCATCAATACTGACCGCATTTCTCGTCTGACGATATGCATCAAGATCAAAGGAGAGCACATGGTGGAGGACGCCAAAGTGATCAAGTACCTTGGCAGATACCTGTGTAAATCCAGCGCGCTCGTAGAAGGGCTGAGCTTTGAGTTGCGACTCAACTAGCACCTTGGAGGCACTGCTTTCTTGTGCCAGATAATCAAGGGTATCGTGCAGCAGCTTTGAGCCAATGCCTGCACCTTTGTTATTGACGCATACACGTCCCAGAAGAGGGGAGTTATATGACTGTCCTGCATCAATGATGCGTAAATATGCAGCCACCGAGTCAGTATCCTGATAAAAGACATGGGTAGAAACTTGATCAACGTTATCAAGATCGTTGTACATAATCTGCTGGTCAACAATAAACGTTTCTGCTCTTAGATAAAGAATTTGATATAACTCTTTAGCGGTAAGCTGCCCAAATCTTTTAATTACCAACTTCATAGCATGCCCCTCCCGTATGCTTGATAGTGATATTTTGACACATCAAAGTGAGAAAAGCGTAAGGTTTCTGTAAGGTCAATCGATGGCAACGTGAACGGTAGTGAGGGAGTATATATCTCAAGATTTACTCGCTCCCAATGAAAGGACACAACATGGTAGCTACTCAAACAGCTCCAACTCAGCCAACTGTTGTGGCTGGACAATCTTCAGCACTTACCCCTCACACCGTTTTGGTTTGTCAAAACCTCGAGAAGTACTATGGAACTCGTGGAAATATCACTAAGGCACTGGACGGCATTAATCTTTCTGTAGCTCGCGGTGAGTTTATCGCTATCATGGGTCCTTCTGGTTCTGGCAAAACTACACTTTTGAACTGCATCTCTACCATTGATCAGGCATCTGCGGGTCACATCTTTATTGATGATCAAGAGCTTTCCAGCTTGCGCGGCGCAGAGCTTTCTGCCTTTAGGCGTGACCGCTTGGGCTTTATTTTCCAGGACGCCAACTTGCTTGATAGCCTTACTGCTCGCGAGAATATCGCGCTTTCACTAACCATTGGTCATGTTAGAGCTCAGGAAGTTTTGGAGCGCGTAGAAAACGTTGCCAAGCTGCTCCAGATTACTGAGGTGCTGGACAAGTTCCCTTACGA
>CALBBS010000055.1 GCA_937926845.1 uncultured Atopobium sp.
AGCCATATAAACTGCTACGCTATAAAAGTCTAACTTTTGGGGGTCACATCACTCTGGTGACTCTTTTTTGATGTCAAAACATAATAAATTACAAGAGGTCTTTATCGCTTCTTGCAAGGTATAGGACGTGGAGGGGTTCTTGGTTTATCAGCACCCGCCACAATAATTGCCTCTTCTTCGCAAGTGGAGACGCATTTACCACACTGAGTGCAGACTTTTTGATCAATGACATGTACAAAGCGTGGTTTTCCTAAAATGGCCTCTTCTTCACATGCATCAATGCATTCACCACAACCAATACAGAGGTTTGGAAGGATATGATAGGTTACGTATGCTGAACATTCACCCGCCACACAAACGTGCTTAGTAAAGTGCTGTTCAATCTCGTCTCCAAACGCATCAAGAGCAGAAAGAACTGCGCGGCCCATGATACGACCCATTTCACACAGAGATTGTGTTTGCATGGTCGGACAAAGATCTCTTAACAGTGTAATGTCTGAAGCCTTACCTTTATTACGGCAAATATCATCCACAATTACCGCCGTTTGGTGGCTTCCTTCATGGCCAAAAACGCATCTGCCGCAGGTCTCATGACGATACATCTGACATACTTCATTAAGAGCTTGAGCCATACATTTATTTGATCCGTATACACATACGTAATCAAAGCTGACATCAATTGTCTTTGAAGTATTTTCTGTCGAGAAAAACTGTCCATTTGGATATCCAACATAGACGCCCTTAGCATCTATTACACCCGATGCATCAACCAAATCTTTGATGGTTGTCTCTTCAGAAAGCTCAACAGGGGCGTCTTTTCCCTCAAACCAAACAAAGCGCTTACCTTCATGAGCAAGGAGCTTTCCGCCATCAATAAGCTGTAACCCTTCAGTTAAGCCATTGACTGCAGATGGGAGGGGTTTCTCGCCTTCTAACACACGAAATGCTGCAGTGTCATTTTGGTAAACAAAACCAAGGCCAGGAAGCGTTTCAAATACTACTAAAATTTCTTCATCAAGTTGGTTTTGCAGCTGATCTTTAAGTTCTGCAGCTGATTGAGGAAGAATTACGCTTATCTGATTGTCCTCAGCGCGTAATGCATTAATTTTCTTGGCAGCATTTGAAAGATCTTTTGAAAGCAGATATGAAGCTACTGGTGCCTGTGTGTAGGCAGGCACAAAGTTAACAATTGTAGTCATTGTGACCTCCCATTAGTATTCATTCCAAAGCTTAGGCTTATGGATGGTAAGACGTAAATCACATTGCAAGCAACGCGATGCCTCACACACAGCCTGCTCTTCAGAGAAGGGAAGCTCAATAATGTCAAAATTGTGAACTCGTTTTTCTGCATCAACAAACTCAGGCTCTACACGGGTGTCATAAAAGCCAGGGAACGCTGTACCGACACGCTGACATGGTACATCTGTATCAAGAAGCTCGGCGTTAATATCACCATCTCCGCCTAAGTAAACATCAATTGATTGAGCTGCCTCTCTACCCTGCTCAATTGCAGCAATAACGGACTTTGTTCCCGTTACGCAATCGCCTGCGGCCCAAACACCCTCTGTGCTTGTTGCAAGAGTCTTATCAGCCACAATATAAGGACCGTGAGTCAAATCAAGACCCATTTCATTGGTACCTTCGGGGCGTTGACCAACAGCAAAGATGACGTGAGTTGCTGGAAGCGTGAGTTCTCCGCCCTCGACAAGCTCGGTAACTGGTTGGCGGTTCTCATCAAAATAAAACTTCTTAATTTTGTGCAGCGTGACAGATCCAACAGATCTAGGATTTGACTCTGACTCATTGATGGATACAAACGAGTAGCCATCATAAAGCACAACGCCCTCTTCAGCACCCTCGTGACGCTCTTCAGGAGTTGAAGTCATGCGGTCAAGAGATTCTAGGCAGGCAACCGCTACGCTTTGTGCGCCTAGGCGTACTGCCGTTCTTGCACAGTCATAAGCAACATTTCCGCCGCCAAGCACAACAACAGGGCCTTCAACATCAAGCGGTTGATTTTCTCGCGCTTTTTTGAGGAAATCTGTATTGATATAGACGCCTTCGAGGTCAGAGCCAGACATATTTAAGCGAACGCCCTGATGTGTACCAATGGAGACAAGTACGGCATCAAAACCCTCGGCGAGAAGCTCTTTTGACTTCTCAACTCGTTTTTCACAGCAAATCTGAATACGGGGCTCAGCGTCTAATCCCTGGGAGATCTCTTTGATAAGGTCAACCTCATGGTCAACAACAGAATCTGGGAGACGATACGCTGGAATGCCATAGCGCATCTGTCCGCCTACTTTTTTGTTTGCCTCAAAGACAACAACCTTGTGTCCTTTTTCTGCAAGGTACAGTGCAGCAGTAAGTCCTGCAGGACCTGCTCCTACTACTGCAACTTTCTTGCCAGTAAGGTCTTCGTGGCGAACACGAGATTTCCACTCGTACGTATCGCGAACTGCTGCAGCACGCTTAAGTCTGCATACAGAGAGTGGCTCGTGGAGAGCATTACGCTTGCATTCTGACTCACAGTTATGATTACAAATTGAACCAAGCGTTTCTGGGAAAGGAACTTTTTCTCTTACGACAGCTGAAGCCTGTTCCCACTCTTGTCCCTTAATATGGCGTAGATAACGTGGAATATCAATGTGAGCTGGACAGCCAGAACGACAAGGCACTACTGTATCTTCTCGGCTTTTCTCTGTATACTCTGCACCCAATGCGTCAACAATAGATCCAGTTGGGCAGACCTCTACGCATGCTCCGCAGAAACGACATCCTGCCTCTTCAAGCGAAACATGGCCGTCCGTTCCCACTCTAATACCCTGCTCAGTGTGCTGGTAATCCAAGACATTTGCACCGCGCAAATCCCTACAGGCGCGGATACATCTGCCGCAGCGCACACAGCGAGTAAACATGTGTGTAATTAAGGGGTTTGATGAATCTGTTGGGACCACGCGGGTCTTTACTCTCCAACGAGTTGGAGAAACACCCATGTATTGGTACATGGATTGAAGCTCACATTGACCAAACTTTGGGCAACCCGTGCAGTCAGTCGGATGCGTTGCCAAGATAAGCTCCATGGCAAGACGACGAACACGATCAGCTTCTTCAGAGTTTATTTTAACCTGCATTCCCTCTTGCGCTTCAGTCTTGCACGCACAAACAGGTTCAGGATTACCGTCTACTTCAACCATGCAAAGACGACATCCGCCCACAGCCTCTAAATCAGGATGTTTACATAAATGTGGGATAAAGATGCCTGCCGCAAGTGAAGCATCTAGTACCGATTGGCCCGGAGCAGCTTCAATCTGCTGGCCGTCAATCGTTAGCTTCACAATTCTCTCCTTAAAAGTCGCACATAAAACAAACTGTCTTATGCCTCTCCGCAACTATGCAAGGTCCGCCCTAAGGCGGACCTTGCTAAAACAAACTAAAACTTAGTACTCAAAAAGGCCTGAAGCGGCATTTTCTCCTGCTATACGACCAGAATTTAGGCAGAAGCCCATGGTGTTTCCTGGAATGCAGTAATTGTAGGAATCACCGTAAATGGCGCATGCATCTGTTCCGACGCAGTATAGACCAGGAATTACCTCATAATCATCATTCATTACCTCAAGATTATGATTTACAAGCACGCCGCCAAGGGTTCCGTATGCACCAATGTACTGTTTGCAGACGTAGAATGGGCCTTTCTCCAAAGGCTGCATAAACTCACGCTCTTTTTCAAAGAGGGAGTCATGCCCCTCAGCACACATCTGGTTATACTCTTCAACATTAGCGAGAAGACCTTCTGGATCGATACCAATTTTCTCAGCAAGTTCCTCAAGAGTATCTGCCTGAGCGATGGGCTCGTATCCCTCCTGAAGGTCACGCTCCCACTGCTCATCAAAGCCCTCATACAAATCATGTGGGTGAACGTGAGAAACAATATCAGGACCAAACTTCTTCCAACGTTTAAGCATTTTGGAATCAAAGATGGCAAAAGCAACCTTGCCAGGAAGATGATTGATTGCATTGCCAACAAATGTAGTGTTGAAAATCTCATCCTCTGGCATGAAACGCTCGCCAAGACGGTTGCACCAATATGTTGGTTGGCGGAATGCGCCTTCAACATAGAAATGATTCATGTTGTCAGGAAGCTGGTACATAATCTCCATGGTAACTGGTGTGTGACCAGCACCAACAGCGTGGCACATATTAAAGCCATCGCCATCCATACCTGGAATTGCAAAGCTGAAGAGATTTTCTCCCCAGTTGTAACCCATGGTCTCTTTTATCATTTTTGCGTTTGCACCAAAACCGCCAGTTGCAACAATAACAGAGGAACAGGAAATGACAATTTCCTCGCCGTTCTTATCAACAGCTTTAACGCCACAAACTGCACCCTCATCGTTAGTAATAAGCTCTTTACCAGGTGTCTCAAACATAAACTCAACACCCAGATCAAGTGCACGCTCAGTTAAGCGTTTTGTCATGGTAGTTGCAGCGCGAGGACCAGGCTCAGAACCGTCCTCAGGCTGAACAACGTGCCAAGTGTACTCACCGTCTGCATAGGCACGTGTACGCTCACGTGCACGGAATGCCGGACGAACGCTGTGAAACTCAACGCCCATATCCTGGAGCCATGCAATGGTGTCACCACTCTTGAAGTAATAATCACGAACAAGACGAGCATCTACTTGGTAGTGTGTGTAGAACATATGACGACGGAAGAGCTCACCAGGAGTGACTTCAATCATTGATGCCTTTTGTACAGGAGAGCCAGCTGCAGCTGGACCCATTCCCATGTTTGCAGCACCACCGGTATTAGAAGCCTTCTCAAGAGTAATAACGCGAGCACCACTTTCTGCAGCAGCTACTGACGCCGCAAGACCAGAAAGTCCAGCTGCAACTACGACAACATCTGTCTCTAGTTCTTTCATTTGCCCTCCAAAATTATCTTTATAAAATACAAAACCTTTGATACTTACTTTCATCTTTTTGCTGGCGTAATACCATGTACAAAAAACTCATAGAACGCCGAGAAATACTCATTGCTTTGTGCAATGAGAACATGCGCCTTAAGCAGGTGCCTAAGGCGCATATCACTCCATTCAAATTAGTATGAGAAGCACTTAAGCACGCTCAGGCATAGATGCAGAGATGAAGTCCTTATACCTCTTATTACGAGCCTTGTACTCATCGCCTTGCTGGAACTCAGCAAGTTTAGCCTCGTTGCGCTGGATGTCGCGACCATGAATTTCTTTTCCAGAAGGAGTGTCGTGTGCACGTACAAGCTCTTCTTCAGTGTAAGTGACAACTACTGCGTCATTCTCGATAGATACAGTTCCGTCAAGGCCACATACAGTGCATGTTGCTGTAGTAGTTCCTGGAACAATGTAGAAGTCATTGCAGCCACAGTGGGGGCACACTCCAGCAGGTCCCTGATATTTTGCATTTGGGATATCTTTTGCAGCCTCAGCAAGATTGACACCAATTTGATGGGCACGAGCAATAACCTCGTCGTCCATAATTGCAGCCTTTGCCCACTGAACCCACTCGTTGTCAATAACTTTCCAGGTTGGTGTCATTGACTGAATCTGGTGATCAGACTGAGCATGAGTTCCCCACTCAGAGCCACCGATACCGATATAGGAAACAACCTTTGGGCTCATAATTACTGGATCAGGAACTTTACCAGGCTTACCCTGTGCAATATTTGCCTCTGCAATCTGTGTTGCAATGTAGTTATTTCCTGTATCCATACGAGGTCCAAAGCGATCCATAATAGTGTGGAACAGACCAGATGCTCCCTTTTCAAAAATTGGATCAGTGATAATAACACCATCAGCATTGAACATCTTAAAAGCAAGCCAGTCAAAGTCATCTTTGTGAATACACATATTGCCTCGACCACTCATAAGCATTTTTACGCACGTAATACAACCTGTACAATGCTTAATATTAAGGTCCATTGCTCGAATGAACTCTACTTCACAACCCGCCTCTTTTGCACCCATAAGTGCTTCTCTACACAAAGCATCATTGTTTCCATTTTTTGTTCCAAATGAAACGCCAACGATCTTAGTCATTGCGCTCCCTTCCTCTCCAAAGGTTGTATTTCACACCTTATCCCGTTACCTAAAAGAGTAAGAGTTGCCACATGAAATATCGTTAGGCAGTAGTTCAGAACAGATGTATTTTTTATATGCTTTCGTATGTGCAACTGAACAATGCAAGCTTCCTAGAACATAACAGGAAGCTTGCATTGTTATAGTAGCTCTGATATTTAACTGGGATAATACGAAGTAGTTCTATCCTTGATTACGCCTAGACTCATCAAGATTATTAAAAGAGATTTCTCCCATGCCTTCCATAATTTTTGCAGAGAAAGCAACGGCTAAACGATCGTCTCCATCGCGCAGGTCAAGGTAAAAAAGTTCTCTCATCTTATTGGTTCGATAAAAATATGTATTGCGATGAACATTAAGCGCTGCTGCAGCATCAGCAGGGCTTCCAGGGTATCTCACTGACATAATTGCAGTTTCTAGATATGAAGTTGCATGTTGTTTATCGTATGCTGCCATAGCAACTACACGTTTATCAAGCATCATCTCTACTTGATCAAACGAACTCATAGCACTAGCGAGAGTTACAAAACGATGACGCCAGAAATACACCATATTATTTTGTGCGGAAAGATTATCTGAATTACTTACACGTAAAGATTGCTTATCTTGCGAAGCGGAAGTTGCATCGAGAGTATCTTTTGAACGTTGCTGCTCTTCATCAGTATCAATAAGGGCACAACATTGCTTGAAGCGGCTTGGAGTTAGAGAAAGATCTACAAAAGGATCGCTTACAAATGCACGTAAATCATTATTTATCAGCATACTAACAAAGGCAGAGTTAGACTCAAACTGCTTGCTTGCACGCTCGTAATCATCATATCCAACACTTGTATTTTTCCCAATAGGAACCAGAACACAGAGCTTGTGTTCATGCACACACCAAAGACTATTTCTTATAGCTTGAGATACAAGATTTCCTACACGAACAAAATAATCCCTATCTGCGCCCAAGATCCCCTCAAGCACAACTATAACGTACGAAACATCAAGCGTAAGATTGGTAAGCATAAGCTGAGAGTGCATGGTCTTCTCGTTAACAAAAGATCCAGAAATCAAATCGTCTAATGCAGAAGAACCAAAACCCACCTTCTCTCCTGCAGTACCCAGCCTATCAATCATAACTCCCGCAAGTTGAGAACATAAGTCAATAAGCTCTAGGTCAAATCCTGTTATAGGGTTTTGATACTCAAGTACGTCAAGACGACCCATCTCAAGATAGTGAAAATAAATAATTCCTGCCACCCATTGGTCATCAGTTCTACTATTAAAAGAAATAAGAGAATGGCGAGCGTGTCGAACATTTGAGAGAACGCCATCTTGTTCCATTTCAAGTGAGACTGATTCTGGAACATAGCCTTCCTTAAGCGTTTCTTGAATACGAATATTATCTTCTGGAAACACTCCACCCGATGCCAGTAACCTCTGATCAGCATTGGAAATGATTACGGGGTTACCTATAATTTCTGAAATCTTTTCTGCAAATTGATTTAAGTCATATGACGTCAAAAACGTAGAAAAAATCATATCTTTTTTGAGTGCTAAGACAGCGCCTCTACTGGGCAAATCAACAAATGAAATGCGAAGGTTATCGTAGTTGAGCGAATGAGAAATGGCTACAACATTTCCTGCAAGCGCAATATCTTCTGGAATACTACTTCCTGTGTAGACCAATAAAATTTGGCTTGGCTCAACAACCACTAAGCCTTCCAGATAATCTTGAAGCTTGCACAAACGTACATATTTCATATTGAGCGCGGTTGAAACATCATACTCTGGTGTCAGTAAAACATCAGCACCAAGAAGCTCTTCTCTTACCGCTTTAAATGAACTGCACTGTAGCTCATCGATAACAGTTCTTAATTTCATGCATCCCTCCCCAGATATGGATTAAGTATAGAGGAGCACTTATCTCTTGACTGTACAGATGCACAAAAGTATCAAAAAATACCTCAAGAAATTTTAAAAGTGAAACCATATGACTGAGTTTTAAATACCACTACGATACTAATCAAATACAAGGTTATTTGTTAAACAGGAGAATTATGACTCAGTGGAATACTCAAATAATTGTGTCAGACATTATTTTGGCAGTTGTAATCAATACTTCTGCAACACTTTTAGCTGGTAGTCCTCTGATGTGGAGTGACTGGTACCCTCTTACTTGTGCTGCTTTAGGAACTAATATCATTGCTCAATTATTTATTCCAACATCCTGCATTGCTCAAAAACTAACAGAACCCCTAAAAGATAAGACATACAGGATTTACTTTGCCATTTTTATTGAAAATTTGATATTCGTGACCATTATTTCACTCACCATGGCCTTCACACAGGTAGGGCACGAATTAATGATTCAGACCTGGAGTCAAACATTTCTTTGGCTCGTCCTGATTGGCTACATAACGTCGGTAATTCTTTATCATGCAGGCAAATTATTTTTTACTGGAGAGGAACACTAATGAACCAAGAATTTCTAAGCAGTTTAACTGATCGAGCCAAGCTCCTTCATAAGCACATCGTATTCCCTGAGGCAGATTGTGCTGATATCTTAAAATGCGCTGAAAACCTTCTGAATCAAGAGATTGCAGATGTTACCCTTGTTGGTAATCCAGATCAAATTAACGAACTTGCTCAATCAGAAAATATAAACATTTCTGGTGCAACGTTTTTTAATAACACCTCAAAAGATGAGCGAGAGACGCTTGTTGAGCCTGTTTTAGCAGCTACAGATATGTTTAGCGAAAAAAGCATTCGTAGAAAAGCTAAAAATTCTCTCAATGCAGCAATGTTTTTAGTACTTATTGGAAAGGCAGATTGCTGCGCTGCAGGCCGAGTCCTTACCACTGGCGAAGTAATTATTGCCGCACAGACTATCATTGGTCTGCAAGAAGGTGTTGGAACCGTTTCTAGTATTGGTATTGTTGATGCCCCTGGATTTAATGGACCAGAGGGCTCCATGCTTGCTATTGGCGACTGTGCCATTAACGTGCTTCCAGATGCTTCTACCCTTGCTGATATTGCTCTTTCGTCTGCAGATACCGTATCCGGTCTTCTTAATTGGGAGCCACGGGTAGCCATGCTCGCATTCTCGACTGATGGCTCCTCTGAAGATGAATCCTTGGATGTTATCCGTGAAGGCATCTCAATTGCTCGTGAGCGCCGTCCTGAACTTAAAATTGACGGAGAATTCCAGCTTGATACTGCCATTAATCCCACAAGTGCAAGTAGAAAGCTTTCTCGACCAAGTGATGTTGCAGGCCAGGCAAATATTCTCATTTTCCCTAATATTCATGCAGGCAATATTGGAGTCAAACTTATCCAGACATTTGGCCATGCTGACGTATATGGCCCTGTTCTCCAAGGTTTTAAAAAGCCAATCTGCGATTTCTCCCGTAGTGCTCCAATCTCTGAGATGATGGGCAACATTTTGATGCTCTTAGTTCGCGCTCAATAACTCTTCCATAGTAAAGTGTGATGTGAATGTCATATAGAATTCTTACGCTCTCCCCTGGCTCCACCTCAACAAAAGTTGCAGTTTTTGAGGGCGAGGAAGTCTTAGTAAAGGTAAATATTACACACAAACAAGAAGAACTTGCCCAATTTGAGCAGGCAAAAGATCAGCTTGACTATAGGGTTTCTACCATTATGAATGTGCTTACTGACGCAAAAATCACACTTGACTCAGTAGACGCATTTTCTGGGTACTGCGGAGGTATGGGACCAACTGTTGGTGGCATCTTTGCAATTGATGAAAACGTTGTGAACAAAACCCTTAATTGCGGTATGAATCATCCAGCAATTTTAGGTGCTCCAATCTTATTTTCTCTTGCTCAAAAAGTTGGCAAACCTGCATATGCCGTCAATCAACCCGATACCGATGAGATGCAAGATGTTGCACGAATTACAGGTTATCCTGGCGTTTATCGTAAAAGCCACGTACACTGCCTTAATCAAAAAGAGGTAGCAATTAGGTATGCTGCAACACTAAATAAATCCTATGAAGATATCAACGTCATTGTTGCTCATATTGGTGGAGGCCTTTCCGTAGCAGCTCATAGACAGGGAAAAATGATTGACACCAATGACGTTCTCGAAGGATCTGGGCCATTTGCGCCAAATAGATCTGGCGATGTTCCGCTCAAACCTGTTATTTCTCAGTGCTACTCTGGTGCTGAAAAAAAAGATGTACTTAACATTGTTGGAAAAACAGGCGGCCTAAAGGGACTTCTTGGAACTGATGATGCGCGAGAGATTGAAGATCGCATTAAGTGCGGTGATGAGTGGGCGCATCTAGTTTATTCTGCAATGGCATATCAAGTAGCAAAAGCTATTGGTAGTTTTGCTGCTGTTCTTGCGGGAAAAGTTGATGGAATTATCCTTACCGGTGGTGTATCAAACGACAAAACCTTTGTTGCTTCAATTTCCGAGTTTGTTTCTTGGATTGCTCCTGTTACTGCCTATGGCGGAGATTTTGAAATGGAAGGCTCTGCCGCTGGAGCTTTAAGAGCACTTACTGGAGAAGAAGCTGTTATGACCTATACCGGCATACCAAATTGGACAGGCTTTAACTATGCCGATGCTCCTCAAGACCTTGAGGGATAAGTATGCCAAAGACACTTTCATGGCGAGAAAAACTAGGCAATAGATATCCCTACTGCATTGTTGCTGCATGTATTATCAATATGTTTTTACCTTGTGCAATGATCTTATCGTGTATAGGTATTTTCATTCCTCCAGTAACCAGTTACTTCCAGGTAGCTAAAACAGACTTTTCTCTTTCATTTGCACTTTTATGTGTTGTAATGATGGTCTCACTTCCTATTACAGGGAAATTAGTTGAGCGTTTTAGCTTACGAAGACTGCTTCCTTTCTGCATTATCTTATGTGGATTTGGATTTGGAGCCATGGGCTTTGCTCAAGCAATTTGGCATTTTTATATCTGTGGAATTGTTATTGGTCTCGGAATGCCAGGAATTCTTTTTCTTTCTGTGCCAACCCTTATTGGTAACTGGTTTAAAGATCGTATGGGATTTTTTATTGGTCTTTGTATGGCCTTTACAGGTATTGGAGGAGCTGTATTTAATTCATTAGGAACAGCTCTTATTCAGACAAGTCCAGAGGGATGGCGTTTAACTTACATTGCTTTTGCTATTGCAATTTTAGCAATATCTCTTCCTGTCTCCATTCTCTGTATCTTTGATACACCAGAAGAAATTGGATTGCTTCCTTATGGGTCTGACAAAGAGATATCTGATACTCAACAATCACAGCTAAACGACGACAATCCAGCAGTTGAGCATGAAGTACACACAAATAATATTTCTGCAAAAGATGCACTTGCAATGCCAGAGTTCTATGCCCTTGCTCTTTTTGCTGGAATTATTACCTTAAACCAAACTATTTATCAGTTCTTTGCAAGCTATGCACTTTCATTTAGCTCAGTTTTTCCGGCAATTGCAGCTGCCTCTGGACTCATTGCAAGCGCTGCAATGACAGGACAAGCAATAGGTAAAGTTTTGCTTGGTATTATTAATGACAAATCAATTCGTGCGGCAACACTTCTTGGTATTGCCTCTGGAATTATTGGATTAGCACTAATGTGGGTATTTCCAATGTATTTAGGAATAATGCTCCTTGGCTCTTTCTTATTTGGTTTTGTGTATGCGATGACTACTGTTCAAACTCCTCTTTTAGTCAGAACTGTTTTTGGCCAAAAAGACTACGCACTCATCTATTCAAGAGTTTCAATTGTTAGCTCGCTTCTGAGTGCTCTAGCTGCTGTTATTTGGAGCTTTATCATTGACAGCGTAGGCGGATACCCGCTTATGTTTACGCTTGGCTTTATCTGTATGGGAGCTTGTCTAGTACTTGCGTTTTTCTCACTAAGAAAAATAAGAAAAAAACTAACTGTTTGAACCTACTTTTGACAAACCACCATAAGATTATCTGCTTCATTTTGATCGGTTTCTTCGTCAGTTGGAATTACTCTGACTGACGAAAAAACTTTCTGGGCACTTTGCACGATACTCGTCAATTTGTCTGACAACTCACCTGTCTGAGATGCCACAACATTAACAAGGTACGCGCCTCCTGCATTAAGGCTCTCTGCAACTGACTGCATCCAGGCAGTCGTTGTCATTTTCTGAGGAAAATTACTTCCCAAGAAACAATCGTTAAGGACGGCGTCGTATTTTTGACGTTTACCCTGAGCTGTTTCTTCAATATAGGTAACACCATCTTCTATCTGCAAAGATAGACGCCCATTACTTGCAGCCATAGCATCATCTACAAAAAACCATTCTTTTGCAATATGTGCAATTGACTCATCAACTTCTACAACATCACAGAAAACTTCTGGATGCGATACGACCAGGTAGCGAGGGTATGAACACCCTCCTCCACCAAGCATTGCAACACGCTTAACGTTATTGCACAAATCAAACATCATGTCATAAAACTGTAAATACGAAAAAACTAATTGATCTCTTCTACTATCCGTATAAGTGGCACTTTCATAAATACCGCTTTGCCACAAAATGCGAATTTCTCCGCCCTCACCATCTGAAATGGGAAATACAAGCACCGGACCTGCTTGAGACGCGGGCTCTATGTATATGCCATTGATTTCTAAACGCTGTATATCCTCTGGCGAGAAACCCCTCATGTGCTAAATCCTTATGACAAGAATACCTATGACGCTTGCCATTGTATCGTACTAATTTTGCTTGGATTTTGACTTCTTTTTTCGACAACAAGGAAGTCCTGGGGTAATCACAGCCCTAAAGTTAGGACTATCGGCATCAAAAGTTTCACACGGACAAAGATGGCACGTTCCTTTCCAATCTTCAACTATTCCATGATGCCACTCAATTCCACGATCATTCTCTGCAAATGTACCAGCACTGATAAACGAATCAAGAGAGTCTTTACCAAATGGGCTTTGATGGTGTCCCGTAAGAAAATACGTAAATGGTATAGACTTCATTTTGGATAGCGTGCGCTGCCATGCAGAAATAGAAAGACTATCTTCAAAACACAGGCACATAATAGGTGTGACGGCATCTCCCGAAAGCAAAATACCCAGCTCTTTAATAAGATAACCGGTTGAACCCTTTGTGTGTCCAGGAAGTGAAAAGACCTCTATAGTGTAGTTGCCAAGAGAAAAACTATCGCCTTCAGAAACATGAATAATTTCTGGTCTATTCTCTTCATTTATAGGAGCACTTATAAGATGAGGCATCTGCAATACATATTTATTTGCATGCTGCTCAATTTCTGTCCATCTTCCATCTTCCAAAGGCGAAAAACGTATCGAATTAAACCAATATGCTCCGCCACAATGATCAATATGGTGATGAGTGAGAAAAACATCTACTTCTAATTCTGATTTTCCTTCTTGTGAAAGAATCCTCTCAATTGTTTGAGGAAGGTTGCCAATACCCGACATGGTATCGATAAGAGCTGCTTTTTTGGTGCCAACCACCAAATAACACATAAAGTTAAACGAATCAATCAGGCGATACAACCCATGATCAATTCGTTCAACTTTAAGAGCACTTTGTTCAAAATCTTCTAAAATAATTGCCTCAATCAATTCTAAAAAGATATGCCTAACTATTGTGCAGTAGTAGGTTCTGGCTGAGCGGGAAAATCTTTTGTAATAGTTCTTGCGAGTTTCTCCATCATTGGAGCAAGTGGCAAAGAAACAATAAATCCAGCAGCCCAGCAAGGAACAAAAGAACCAAGCAATGCTGGAATGTATGCAGATAGAGGTGCATGTTGCATAATAATTGCATTGATATAAGTAAGAATAAGAGAGTTAATCAGTGTATATACCGTATTAACTACAAGATTAATGGCAATGCCAAATTTAATTCCATCACTCGGCTTTAGTCCCCTACTCTGAGCAAATGCAAATCCCCACTGCTCGCAAGGAACAAAAAATCCTACAAAGAAAGAAATAACATAGGCAAGAAAGAAATTCATTGCAATGGCAGGACCTAAGGCCTGTGTAAGAGCATCACCAGATAATCCCGCTCCAAGCAATCCTAAATATGTCGCAACTGATGCAACCGCTGCAGCAAGCGCAACATTAGTAAGCAGAATCTTGATGACTTTAGTTTTTGTTTTCATGGGCATGGCAAATCCTTCCGTAAAGACGTACAAATCAAACCGTTGCTCAATACATAGAGCCTGTAACCCTTTTCACCATCGTAGATAAATAAAGTTACAAGCCCTATATCTTGCAGTCTCAAATACCCCTACAAACTTTGCTAAACCTTGTATTGGTGCACAGATAACAAATACCCTGTTAGTTATCAAACTCAGCAAATCCGCTAAATACTGGGTTTCCTGTATAGACCTTGAGCTCTTCTTCGCCCGAAAGTACTCTATTTGCACCAGCCGCCATTGCTTCAAGCTCAAATTCACCTGGATATACACTAACTGGAGCAATCCATTCACATGACGTTTGAATTGTCTGAATGAGCTGCTTATTAAAGGCTGCTCCACCGCCAATTACTATGCCATCAACTTGGCCCTTTAGAACACAAGCCATTTGACCAATTTCTTTACATATTTGATATTGCATTGCCTCCCATACTCGCTCGGAAGCTTTATCTCCCTCAGTAGCATAAGCAGCAACACTCTTAGCATCAGATGTCCCTAAGAAGCTAACCATTCCTCCTGTTTTCATGCAGCACTGAAAAAGTTCATCAATGGAGTGCGTCTTGAGATATTGGATGACTCCTGTCACAGGAACTGATCCCGTTCTTGTAGGAGACATGGGGCCGTCTCCTCCCACAATATCGTTACCATCAATCATTTTTCCACGCTGATGGGCGCTAACAGAAACACCACCACCGATATGACAAACAATAAAGTTGCATTCTTCGTAAGCTTTGCCCATCTCATGAGCATGGCGAATAGCTGTTTCCTTTAGATTGAGAGCGTGTAAGTGACTGGCCCTGTATATACCTTTTATACCTGTCATTCTTGCATTATCACAAAATTCATCAGTGTCAGGAGGATTAACTACATATGCTTTTTTACCTCCTGCCATCTGAGAAAATTCCTCTGCAAGCTGGCTGCCCAATTGAGCTGGATGCTGTACGCCATTAGCTCCTCGGCGAGCGTCGTTAAGCAAGACTGAATTAATCTCGTATACGCCACCTTCCACAGATACCAAACCGCCGCCGCGTCCTACAAATGCATCAATATTAGAGAGATTGACCGAGTGAGCCTGAAGAGCTTTGAGAATTGTTTCTTTTCTAAAGGCAAGCTGATCTGAAATTGAATCAAACTCTGATAAAACAGCGGCATCATGAGATACGTTTTCCGAGAAAACAAGCTCGCTTCCATAGAAAAGTCCAATTTTTGTTGACGTTGACCCTGGATTAATAGCTAATACAGAAAATGCCTGACCCATAACTACAGTTCCTCAGATACACGCTGGACGAGCTCGCCAATGGTTTTCATCTTCATAACTTCCATAATAGGAACTTCTGCATCAAGCTCGTTTTCAATCATTGAGGTAAGTGCAATCATTTTCATTGATCCCTTACCTAGCTCAACAAAAGTGGTGTCTTCTGTAATCTCACCAGAATAGTTATAAGCAGACTGTGCGTATCCTGCAATTTGCTCTAGCAACTTTTCATCCATCTTAAAAATCCAATCTATTTATGACTCATCGAGCTGAAAACAAAGCTCTTTATATCCATCACGTTGAATAGTAACTGCGTGTACACCGATCTTCTCGCCAGCCTTAAGACGTGCAAGAATTTCTGGTGCATTTTTTTTTGAAATACCGTAAATCACGTAGGTGTATTCGCTACCTTCGTCAATGTCTACGCAGCCATATGCGTATTTATTGCCAAGACCATACTGCTTTCCAAGCTCCTTAAGATAAGGCTTGTCGTTTTGAACGCCGGGTAGCGTAAAATCTACCAAGACTCCATGGCCAGATACCTCAACCCACTCAGTCTCGTGATATCCACAAGCGTTGCAAGCAAGGTGAGGTGGAAACTCTACAGCACCACATTCTTTACACTTACGAGCAAGATATTTATCTTTATCAAGTCCCTCATAAAACTTTTTTACAATGGGCTCCATCTGATCTAGACGCATTATGTTGCCTCCCTTAGGAAACTGTTCTTAAAATCTGGCAGCGGACGTTTTGCGATCCTCCGAATCCACGTAAAAACGTAGTTTCTGGAAGCTTCTTTAGATTTCTTGCTCCACAATCACCACGCATTTGTTTTACTGCCTCATAAATATCAGCAATGCCTGATGCGCCATGAGCATGACCAAAATTACAACGTCCACCATGAGGATTGATAGGTTTATCACCATCGTAGGCGGTTCTTCCCTCAATGGCGTACTTCCATGCCTCACCACGAGGAATGTAGCCACATTCCTCAGCAGATACAATCTCTGAAGCTAGGAAGAAGTCATTGCAGAGGAAAAGATCAATTTCATCAGGAGAAACACCGGTGTAGTTGTATACCTGTTGAGCGGCAATCTTTGTTGCTTCGTGTTCGTTGTGCTTAAGTCCCGCCTCTAAAGCAGCGGCGCCAGTTCCTAAAACCTCAATAGGTGCGTGAGGAACGCCCATCGCCAGGGCCTTCTCTGTAGGCATGACTACAAGCGCGGCAGCTCCATCGCATTTCTTTTCAAAGCCAGTAACACGCAGATACTGAGTAACTTTTGGATTGTACATGCTCTTTAAGTACTCATCCTCGTCATCAAATCCATGTTCACGTGCTTCTTCTGCAATAGTTTGATCAAACCATGCAAGGTCATTTATAGCT
>CALBBS010000056.1 GCA_937926845.1 uncultured Atopobium sp.
GCCTGAGTGAGGGCGTAGATGTTCCCACGCTGGACGCAGTGCTTTTCCTATCACCGCGTAACTCTCAGGTGGATGTGATTCAGGCGGTGGGACGCGTAATGCGCCGCGCTGAGGGCAAGGATTTTGGCTACATTATTTTGCCAGTAGCTATCCCCGCCGGCATGTCACCTGAGCAGGCCCTAGATGATAATAAGCGTTTCAAGGTGGTGTGGCAGGTTCTAAAGGCTCTGCGCTCACACGACGAGCGTTTAGACGCGGCCATTAATTCCATGGAGTTAAATGGCCAAGGCCCAGAAAACATCATTGTTGACACTGTCTCACTGGCTAGCGACAAGCGCAGTTCAGATCCACTTGAGGGGTCTAGCACCGAGCCGGGTGAGCAAGATCCGCTGGCTACTGGGGTGCAGGGGCATCTTGCTCTGTTGCCTTCAGATTGGAAGGAAGCTGTCTTTGGCAGGATTGTTAAGAAGGTGGGTTCTTCCCTTTACTGGGTGGACTGGAGCAAGGATATTGCCACGGTAGCAAACCGCTACATTCACTTGATTAACCAGCTGCTTGAGGATCCTCAACGTCAAAGCGCATTCCAGGATTTCGTTAAGGCCCTGCAAACTACTTTAAATCCGGCTGTAGACCGTAACGCTGCAGTGGAGATGCTGGCTCAGCACATGCTGACCGCTCCTCTGTTTGAAGCTATGTTCCCCGATCATTCTTTCTCCAAACAGAACCCGGTTAGCCGGGCTATGAACACCATTGTGGAGATGCTGGCTTCACACTCGATGTTTGAAAACGAGCGCACCTCTCTGGATGCCTTCTATCAGGCAATGATTGAGCGTATCGAGGCAGTGCACACCTTGGCTGGCAAGCAAGATATCATGCGCACGCTTTATGACCGTTTCTTCTCTCAAGCTTTCCCAAGCATGAGTGAGCGCCTGGGTATTGTCTTCACGCCCGTGGAGGTAGTGGACTTTATTATCCGTAGTGCCGACGACGCTATGCGCACTGCTTTTAACCAGACTTTGGCTGATCCTGGTGTGGCTATTATTGAGCCTTTTGCTGGCACGGGTACATTTGTGGCGCGTCTGTTGCAATTGGGTGTGATCCCACCTGAGGCTTTGGAGCGCAAGTATTTGCAGGAGATCTTTGCCAACGAGGTGGTGCTACTCTCCTACTATATTGCCTCTATCAATATTGAGCAGGTGTACCACCAGGTACGCGCGGAGCAGGGCGTGGATGAGGGCTACGTCGAGTTTCCAGGCATGACGCTTACGGACACTTTCCAGTTGCATGAAGATGACGGCACCATGCTGGAGGGTTTTGAGGGTCTGGCTGCTAATAATGAGCGTGCTCGCACTGAGAAGGCTGCCCCTATCACTGTGGTGATTATGAATCCGCCCTATTCTGCAGGTCAAAAGAGCGCTAACGATAACAACC
>CALBBS010000057.1 GCA_937926845.1 uncultured Atopobium sp.
AGCGTAGTAATCGCCAGAAGTTCTGGATGGATTTTATTGCCGCCACCCATACTGGAGATAAGGTAGATGTTGTTTTTCTGACACCATGCCACAACAGCTAATTTGGCAGAAATGGTATCAATGGCATCAACTACAACATCTGGTTTTGGAAGGGCAGAGAGTTGCTCGTCAACGTTGTCTTTGAGCAGAAAAGCGTCAAGCGTGACCACGTGAGCGTCTGGATTAATGTCCAGAATCATCTCTTTAGTAACGTCAACTTTTCTTTTTCCAATGGTGCTCACATAGGCAATAGCCTGCCTGTTTAGGTTGGATGCTTCTACTGCATCAGCATCTACTAACACAAAGGAACCCACACCGCCTCTGGCCAGCGCCTGAACACAGTTTGAACCAACGCCGCCAAGCCCTAAGACCATAACGCAGGAATTTTGAATCTGTCCAAGGCGGTCTTTTCCTAGGACAAGTTCAAGTCGAGCAGTGGCTTCAGGAATTGTGGCAGACATAGAGCTCCTCATAAAAGTATCTGCAGATAGTATTTATTGTTCAAGAGTATAGAGGGCCTTAAAGTAATGATTTTGTTGCATAAGTTCCTCAAACGAACCCATTTCGATAATACTACCTTCCTTCATCACAATAATTTCGTCAAATTTTTTCAGTTGAGCTTCCTCTAAGTTGTGTGTAATAACTAGACGTAGTGTGTCTGTGAGATTTGTTATTGAATTTATAATTTGGTCAGTAGTTGAATGGTCAAGTGCTGATGTAGCTTCATCAAAAAATAGAACTTTAGAACCTTTTAACAAACTTCTAGCAATACAAATTCTTTGACGTTCGCCACCAGAAAGGTTTGAACCTGCTTCGCCACATTGATAACTCAGTTTATGTTGTTTAATGAACTCTGTAAGACCAGCTTTTTCACATGCTTGAGAAATAGCATCTTTTGAGTGACTTTCGAACATAGTAATGTTGTCTTCAATTGATGCATTGAATAAGAAATTTTCTTGTTGTACCAGTGAAACATTTTGGTAGAGACTCTTTTTATTAATAGTTCTTAACTCTAAGCTATCATAAAATATATCTCCTTGATAACTTAAATTGCCACCCATAAGTAGATTAAATAAAGTAGACTTTCCAGATCCTGATATTCCAACAATTGCATAACTTTTATTAGGTAGAAGTTTGATTGATAAATTTTTCAGTACAGCTTTATTCTGCTCATAAGCAAATGAAAGATTGTTGATGACTATTCCTTTTGTAACTTTATCTAATACCTGTTGTCCTTCTTCTTCCTTATTGTCAGCGAGAATCTCAGAAAATTTTAAAATCAAATCATTTGAAGCCTTACGTGACGCGAGTACCGGCGGAATTGTTTGTAAAGGGAGACTGATGTAATTCATTAGTAACGTAGCCATAAGAATTACACCAGGTGTAACTCCTTGATTTGAAATACAAAGATATGTACCAGCAATTAAAACAGCCCATTGAGATAATCCGAAAGCGCTCCAACTCAGAGTATTAATGAATCGAGAAGTCTTTCTACTCTCTCTTTTTGATTTTTCAAGAGCTTTATTGTCTTTTTCAAATAGTCTTACGGCAGCCTCTGTTGCTCCATAAGCTTTTATCAAAGGAAAGCCTTTTACTAGATCAGTAATCTGAGCAATAAATTGACTAGTTTTCTCAGAAGATTCTTTTTGAATCTTACCGAGTGTTCCGCCTAGCTTTACACCAATGATTAGAGGAAGAATTGAAGCAGCAATAGCCACAAAAGTTAATGGAATGCTTTGGACCATTAGCATTATGAGAGCCACAATGAAAGATATACTATCGCTCACCAAAGAAAACATCTGTTCAAGATATGTGGTTTCTATAGTATTTAAATCATTAGTAAGTGCAGATACATAAACAGAGCTGCCGCTTGCTTCAAATGAATTTATACCCTTTTTTAGCATATATTTAAATGCAGTGTTGCGATATGAGTTTGTAGCATGATAGAGATAATTAGGAACAAAATAACGAACCACTAATTTATTTGTAATTGCTGAGATTGTTAATATGGCGGCAAATAGACAGCCTTTTAAAAAGTCATCAAATGATCCTGAAACTGCAGAGTTCATGAGAATTGAAGTTATATAGGGAGAACATACCGTAACTAGCTCTAGAGAAGTTGTAAAGAAAAAAGAGCCAAATAATAACTTTTTGTTACTCCAAAAAAGACTCCGTTTAAGGTCATTTTGAATTTTTTTAACATTGCTTTTCATGTCAAACCTTCTTTATCTATAGAAAAAGTTGTTGACTATGTATTTAATCTAGATGCTGTCGATAATTTTTCAAGCAATTTTAGTGTCTGATATGTTTAGTGTCTGATATGTCTATTGTGGCTTCTTTCAGCTAAAACTTTGAATTGAATGTCGGGACAAATCAATACTACTACTTTTTTATACAAAGTGTAATTTTTTATATGAAATATTAAAAGAACATTACTATATTCCCCTAAACCACATCTGTTTTAATGCATTATACTGTTCAAATGGTTAATAGGAATACTGCTAAAAGCATATGAAAGGCAAGATTACTGTGGAAGAAATGCCCAAAAATTATGATCCTCAGGCAGCTGAGCCTGAGCTCATTGAAAAGTGGATAAAGGCAGATTGCTATGGTCGCAGCAAAGGAACTGAAGACCGTACGGTAGTTATCCCTCCACCAAACGTTACCGGCATCCTTCACATGGGCCATGCCATGGATGACACCATCCAGGACACCTACATTCGTTATTCTCGCATGCGCGGTTATTCAACTCGTTGGATTCTTGGAACTGACCACGCAGGCATTGCAACTCAGACTAAGGTTGATAAGAAGCTTAAGTCAGAGGGTATTTCTCGCCTTGAGATTGGTCGCGAGAAGTTCCTGGAAGCTTGCTGGGATTGGACGCGCGAGTACGGCGGAACCATTGTTTCTCAGATTAAGCGCATGGGCTGCTCCATTGATTTTAATGACGAGAAGTTCACCATGTCTCCTGAGTACACTCAGGCAGTACGTAAGGTCTTTGTAGATTGGTATCATGACCAGCTCATTTATCGCGGTAAGCGCATCGTAAACTGGTGTCCTCATTGCGAGACTTCAATTTCAGATGATGAGGCAGAGTACGCTGACGAGAAGGGCCATCTTTGGTACCTGCGTTACCCGCTCAAAGAGCCTGTTAATGGCGTTGAGTACATTACCGTAGCAACTACTCGTCCAGAGACTATGCTGGGCGATACCGGCGTGGCTGTCTCTCCTCAAGATCCAGAAAAGGCAGATCTTGTTGGAAAGACCGTTATTCTGCCCATTGTTGACCGAGAGATTCCAATTTTCTCTGACTGGCATGTTGACGCAGGCTTTGGTACCGGTTTTGTTAAGGTAACTCCAGCTCATGACCCTAATGACTTTGCTATGGGTCAGACTCATAATCTAGAGCAAATCAACATTTTTGATGAGCACGCTGTTGTTGTTGACGGTTATGGTGAGTTCTCTGGTCTTGATAGGGATCAGGCTCGCGAGGCTATTGTTGCTTGGTTTGAAGAGCATGGCCTACTTGATCACGTTGAAGACCTTGATCACTCTGTTATGCATTGCTACCGCTGCGGCACCACTCTTGAGCCATGGCTCTCTGAGCAGTGGTTTGTTGCTGTCGATAAGCTCAAAGAGCCTGCAGCACAGGTAGTAAAAGACGGTCATGTTACCTTCCACCCAGAGCGTTGGACTCAGACCTACCTCACCTGGATGGAGAATCTCCGCGACTGGAACATCTCCAGGCAGCTTTGGTGGGGACACCGCATTCCTGTGTTCTACTGTGATGATTGTGGCTGGCAGGATGCACTTATGGAAGACACTGATGTCTGTCCAAAGTGCGGCGGTCATCATGTTCACCAGGATGAGGATGTTCTGGATACCTGGTTCTCTTCTCAGCTGTGGACTTTTGCTACACAGGGTTGGCCAGACCATCCTGAGCAGCTTGAGGGTCACCATCCAACGCAGGTTCTAGTAACCGCTCGAGACATTATTGCTCTTTGGGTTGCTCGTATGATTATGAGCTCGCTCTACTTTACCAAAGAGATTCCATTCCACGATGTCTACATCTATGCAACCATTTTGGCTAAGGACGGCAGCCGTATGTCCAAGTCAAAGGGTAATGGTGTAGATCCTATGGACCTGATTGCTAAGTACGGTGCAGACGCAATGCGTTATAACCTGCTTACGCTTATCACTAACAACCAGGACGTCAAGTTTGATGCTGTTCTTGATAAGAAGACCCGTGAGCTTATTGAGTCTCCAAGAACCGATCAGGCACGTTCTTTTGTTACTAAGATTTGGAATGCAAGTCGCTTTGTTCAGATGAACCTTGACGGCTACACTGCCGGCATGCCAAAGGCAGAAACGCCAGAAGATGCATGGATGTTCTCGCGTCTTGCAAAGGTTGTCGCAGAGACAACTGAGCAGCTTGAGACCTATGGCTTTGGTGAGTATGCTCGCAACATTCAGTCCTTCTTCTGGAATGATGTTTGCGACTGGTACATTGAGCTCTGCAAGGGTCGCCTTCTGGATGGAACTCCTGATCAGCGCCTGCAGGTTCAGCGCAACCTTGTCTTTGTCCTGGATGTCAGCATGAGGCTTCTGCACCCAGCCATGCCATTTGTTACCGAGAGCGTCTGGGACGCCCTTCCTGCATCTGGTCTTTTGAGCCATGATGCAGAGTTCCTGATGATCTCTGAGTGGCCAGACCCACAGAAGCTTGCTAACTTTGTTGACGAGGCAGCTGAGCATAACTTCTCGCTTGCTAAGACTGTTGTTTCTGCCGTTCGTTCTTCTCGCGCTCGTTACAGGCTTTCTCCAAAGACAGACCTTGCTGTTGTGGTTAAAGCTCCAGCACAGGATGTTGCAGCGTTGAAGGAGCAAGCAGCATTCATTCAGAACGTTGGACGCGTAAGCTCGCTTGAGGTTGCTGAGGCTCCTCTGAAGCCCGCTGGTTCTGTTTCTGTCACCGATGCTGGACTTGAGATGTACGTTGTTCTTGGTGAGCTTGTTGACCTTGCTGCTGAGGCTAAACGTCTTCAGAAAGATCTTGAATCTGCAAAGAAGGAGCTCTCTGGCGTGGAGCGCACCCTTGCTAACCAGGGCTTTGTTGCTAAGGCAGCGCCTGAAGTTATCGAGAAGAAACGTGCACGCGCAGAAGAACTTACTACGCTTGTTGCTCAGCTAGAGCAGCAGATTGCTGACTTCTCATAAGTAAAACTTGATGCGGTGTAACAGCCGCATCTTGTGTTTAGTACGTGCAAACAGTCCACTTTAGGTTAGGAACAACATGTCTGAGATTAAATCCGATATCGAGATTGCTCAATCATCCGAGATGCTTCCCATTTTTGAGGTGGCAAAGCGTGCGGGTATTCCAGAGGATCTTCTGGAGCCTTATGGTCGCTATAAGGCAAAGCTTGATGCACGTGCTCTGGCAGATAAGCCTCTTCGCGGAAAGCTTGTGCTGGTTACCGCTATTAACCCAACGCCGGCGGGCGAGGGAAAGACTACTACATCGGTAGGTCTGGCAGATGCCTTGACCAGCTTGGGACAGTCTGCCATGTTGGCCCTTAGAGAGCCTTCTTTGGGCCCCGTTTTTGGCGTCAAAGGTGGCGCTGCGGGCGGCGGATATGCCCAGGTAGTTCCTATGGAGGACATTAACCTTCACTTTACCGGTGACTTCCACGCCATTGGTGCTGCAAACAATCTCTGCGCTGCCATGCTGGATAACCACATCAAGCAGGGCAATAGCCTTAACATTGATCCACGCCGTGTTGTGTGGAAGCGCTGCGTAGACATGAATGATCGCCAGCTCAGAAACGTTGTTGACGGACTTGGCGGCATTGCAGATGGCATGCCAAGACAAGACGGCTTTGATATTACCGTTGCTTCCGAGGTTATGGCTGTATTCTGCCTTGCTTCCGGCATCAAAGACCTTAAAGAGCGCCTGGGCAGAATGGTTATTGCCTACACCTATGACCGCAAGCCTGTTACCGTCAGCGATATCCATGCCGAGGGCGCTATGACAGCGCTGCTCAAAGACGCTATTCAGCCTAACTTGGTCCAGACGCTTGAGCACACACCTGCTCTTGTTCACGGTGGACCTTTTGCCAACATTGCTCACGGTTGCAATACGGTTGAAGCAACAAAGACTGCTCTGCGTCTTGCAGATTACGTTGTTACCGAGGCTGGCTTTGGTGCAGACCTTGGTGCCGAGAAGTTCTTGGACATTAAGTGCAGGACTACCGGCCTTGCTCCATCGGCTGTTGTTCTGGTGGCAACCGTTCGCGCTCTTAAGTACAACGGAGGCGTTGCCAAAGCTGACCTTAACCAGCAAAACGTTGAGGCGCTTAAAGAGGGCATTCCTAACCTGCTTCGCCACGTTGACAACATCCAGACGGTCTACGGTCTTCCTGTAGTTGTTGCCATCAATGCATTCCCAACCGATACCGCTGAAGAGCTTGCTCTGGTAGAGGAGGAGTGCAAGAAGCGTGGCGTAAACGTAGTGCTATCTGAGGTTTGGGCAAAAGGCGGTAAGGGCGGCCAGGCTCTGGCAGAAGAGGTTATGCGCCTTTGCCAGACTGAGTCTAAGCTCACCTTTGCTTACGATGTCAAAGAGTCTTTGAAGCAGAAAATTACTGACATTGCTACCAAGATTTACCACGCCGATGGTGTTGAATTTGCTCCAAGTGCCGCCAAGCAACTTCAGCAGCTTGAAGAGCTCGGCTTTGGCGAGCTTCCTATTTGTATGGCAAAAACCCAGTACTCATTTACTGATGACCAGACCAAATTGGGTGCTCCAGAAAACTTTAAGATTACCGTGCGAGAAGTTCGTGTTTCTGCAGGTGCTGGCTTTGTAGTCTGTCTTACGGGCTCCATTATGACCATGCCAGGACTTCCAAAGGTTCCTGCTGCAGAGCACATTGATGTTCTTGATGATGGAAGAATTGTGGGTCTTTTCTAATGTCTTATCCCTCTTCACCTGAAGAAGTTGCATTTACAACGTATAGCGCTGACTCTTATGCTCAACACCTTGCTGCTAAAGAGCCTATTCCTGGTGGCGGTAGTGCGGCTGCTTATGTAGGCGCACTTGCAGTTTCTTTGGCTTCAATGGCTGGTGTGTATGCACAAGGAAAACCTGCCTATGCTCAACATGAAGACGATCTGGCAAAATACATTGCTAGAGCCGGTGCACTGCGCCAAGACTTCATGGAACTTATGGATGAGGACTCTCGTCAGTTCTTGCTGGTTTCAAGCGCGTTTAGTGTGCCTAAGGATGACCCAAAGCGTGCCGAGATTGTTGAGGATGCTCTTAAAGAAGCAGCTCAGCCTCCACTGAAGGTTATGAGAAAAGTGTGCGAGTCCATTGAGCTTCTAGAAGAGATGCTCATCAAGGGGTCTCGCATGCTTCTATCCGATGTAGGTTGCGGTGCTGCTCTTGCGCGTGGTGCTTTGATTGCAGCTTCTCACACGCTATTTGTAAACACACGTTCCATGCATGACACAGCGTATGCTCAAACGTTGCTTGATGAGGCAGATAAGCTGCTGGATAGCTATGTATCACGAGCTGACGCCGTAAGTGATGCGGTGAGCGCACAGCTGAGACAGGAGGCATAACGTGAGCTCAGAGATTATGTCACAGGAGCTTCGTGGAGCTCCTGTTGCTAAGGCAATAACCGAAGAACTTGCTGCTCAGGTCCAGGAACTTCGTGCACAAGGGGTCACTCCTAAGCTGGTTATTGTTCGCATTGGACAGAAAAGCGATGACCTTACCTATGAGCGCGCGGCATATACGCGTGCAGAAAAGGTTGGTTTTGAAGTTGAGACCATTGAACTTCCAGAAGACGCTACACAAGAGCAGGTAAATAGCACGTTTGACCAGATTTCTGCTGATGCATTGGTGCATGGTTGTCTGCCTATGCGTCCTTTTCCTGCTGGAATTGATGAACATGAGGCGCTTCAGCATCTAGCTCCAGAAAAAGATGTTGATTGCGCAACTGATTCAATGCTGCTGGCAACACTTTGTGGAACTCCTGGTGCTCTGGGACCTTGTACCGCAGAAGCAGTTCTGGCACTTCTCGATTTTTACCAGGTATCTCTTAAGGGAGCATCTGTTGCAGTTGTTGGTCGCTCTAATGTTATTGGCCGTCCGGTAGCCGCGCTTTTAAGTGCAAGAAATGCTACGGTAACGGTGTGCCACAGCAAGACCAAAGACCTTGCCACTACGCTTAAACAGGCAGATGTTGTAGTTGTGGCTGCAGGTCGCGCACATCTTATTGGAGCCGACTGCGTAAGAGCCGGTCAAACCATTATTGATGTTGGCATTAACTGGGATGAAGCAACTCAAAAGCTTGTTGGCGATGTTAATACAGAGCAGGTGGCACCTCTGGTGAGCGCTTATACTCCTGTTCCTGGCGGTGTAGGTAGCGTGACCACAGCAATTCTTGCTCGTCATGTTGTTGCAGCAGCTCAAAGAACGCTTGCATAAGAGTGAAAGGTAGGTTGCCTCGTGGCAGCAAAGAATAATTATAAAGAGCTTGACAAAGAGCGCGTAAAAGCCGCGGTCAAGGAGTTTTTGCTTGCTATTGGCGAGGATCCAGAGCGAGAAGGTCTGCTTGATACGCCGGACCGTGTTGCGCGCGCTTGTGTGGAGCTCTTTGGTGGCATGCAGGAAAACCCTGCAGCTCATCTACGCAAGCAGTTCCATGAAGAGGGCAATAAAGAGATGGTTATTGTCCGTGACATTCCTTTCTCATCTACCTGCGAGCATCACATTCTGCCATTCGTGGGCAAAGCGCATGTCTGCTACATTCCACAAAATGGTCGCATTACCGGCCTTTCCAAGATTGCTCGCTGCGTCAGCGGATATTCTCGCCGCCTGCAGGTGCAGGAGCGCCTTACAGGCCAGATTGCAGACGCCATGGTAGAAG
>CALBBS010000058.1 GCA_937926845.1 uncultured Atopobium sp.
AACCTGGCACGTGAGCCAGCGTAGCTTCTACCTCAGGATGTCCAGACTCTCCTACCACATACACGGCATAGCCCTGCTTGGCGAGAAGTTCTGCGGCTCCGTGAGCTTTCTTTACAAACGGACAGGTTGCGTCAAGTACGTCAACACAGCCGTCCTTGGCAATCTGCTCCTCTTGAGGAGTTACACCATGTGTGCGCAACAATAGCGCACTTCCTGCAGCTTCAGAAGCAGAATCAACTACCTCTACGCCTTGGTCTTTAAGAGACGTAACAACGCGAGGATTATGAATAAGCGGACCAAGCGTGCGCACGGGCGCATGAGCATCTTTGACAGCCTGCTGGACCATCTGAAGAGCTCTTTCTACACCGTAACAAGCACCTGCTTCATCGGCAATTTTGATAGTAGGCACGAACTAATTCCTTCCAGGATGCTCTTTGAGCATTGCATCTCTTAGCTCGTATACCCGCTCCATGGCCACTTCTTCCATCTCTTTTGCCTGATCTTTACGCTTCTTAGAAGTCAGATCATTAAAAGAAACCTTCTGACCTGCACGAAGATATACCTTTACAGGCTTAACCAGAGGAGAACCTTTTTTCTTAATATCAAGCGCGCCAATAATGGCCAGTGGCTGGACATCTACCTTGGCAAGCTGGGCGATAAGAGCAAAACCGCCGTGAGTTTCTCCACGCTCTGTATTGCTTCTGATCCTTGTGCCCTCAGGGTAGATAAGAAGCATCTCTCCCCTAGAAAGTGCCGTGGTTGCACGGCGAATTGCCTTCATATCGGCAGTTCCGCGGTCTACTGGAATACCGCCAAGTCTAGAAAGCGCCCACTGAAGCGGTTTGAATTTGTTGAACTCACTCTTGTAAATGGTTCTCACGGGGATACCGTGGACAAAGAGGTGAACAACTGTAACAATAGGGTCCAAAAACGTTGGATGGTTCATGATAAGAACGCGAGGGGTCTTATCGCCAACAAAGAGCTGGTCATTGTCCCAGCGCCATCTAAACCAGATTTTTGTAATCAGTCCAAGTACACTTACTGCCAGCCACTTAAAGAACTTGGCTGGAGCTGGAAAATCAACAAGCGCTGTATCGTAATAATCGTCAAATGAGTTTCCACCAAAAGGACGCAAACGCTTAGATGCCGCTGCTATAGAAGACTTTTTCTCGGAGCGCTTAGGCTCTTCCGTGTGAGACTTCCCGTCATCAGAAGAGCTGTCCTCTGATCCATTTCCCTGGTGAGAAGACCTGTGGTTGCGTGCATCTCTTTTGCCGAGTCCTGGATGCAGGGCAATAATAGCCGCAATAACCTCTTCAACAGAAAGCGCAGAAGAGTCAATGTGATGAGCGTCTTCTGCTGCACGAAGTGGCGCTGCCTTACGCTCAGAATCAGCCTTATCGCGAGCTTTGATGTCTTCGAGGACCTTCTCCTCACTCTTGGCGTCTACCTGGGCATCGTTTCCGGTGGCTGCGTCTC
>CALBBS010000059.1 GCA_937926845.1 uncultured Atopobium sp.
TAGAGAGCAAACCCTGAGCAATCTCAATGACACCATCAGGATCGCAGTCCATAATATCGTGATCCAGGAAGCCATGGATATGTGTATCAACAAGGCCAGGTGCAACCCAAGAACCAGTGCGGTCAATAATCTCGCAGTCTGGCTTCTCTTTAGTGAAATGACCAAATACACCATCTTCTACGAGCAAATATCCTGGACCAGAAGTTGCTCCTGGCAAAAAGAACTTATCTGCTTTAACTGCAAATGTACTCATACGTACCTCAATCATTCTCAAAAGGACGCGCCATAGGCACGTCCTTCTTAGTAATTCCTATAGTGAGTGAATTGTAACACCCTTAACCACTCGATTAACCTGACCAGTTGGAGAAGGTGTGTCCGGTTTGTTATTGACACGAACTGAGTTCAAGAGTGCCACCACTTGAGCAACCATTACAAAAGGCAGAGCCAAATAAGGTGCTGGTAGAGGCTCTGTAAATACTGGAAGACTAAACGTTCTTCCCGTAAAGTTTGTTGCCCCCTCTTGCTCAATACCAATGGTCAGAGCAGCAATCTGGTCTCCCTTAATCTCGTCAAGAATATCCAGATCATATTGACGCGTATAAGGGTTATTGGAAACAAAATCAAACACCAGGGTGTGCTCGTCGACAAAAGACTTTGGTCCGTGACGATATCCCATTGAGGAATCCCACGACGTTGCATTAATACCAGCTGCAAGCTCCAAAATCTTAAGCTGGGCCTCATGAGCAAGACCCACAAAAGGACCAGAGCCCAGATAGGTAATGCGGTTGAAATCGCTCTTGAGCCACTCAGCAATCTCTTCCTCGCGCTCAATTACCTGCCTACCCAGCTCAGCAGCATCAGAAATCCAAGCCTTCTTCTGTGAGTCATCAGCACTATCAAATACCAGAGTTGCAAGAAGTGTCATGCAGCTATAAGAGCCGGTCATGGCAAAGCCCTGATCATTTGCGCCAGGAATAAGAAGGAGCAGTGTATCGTCTTTACCTGCGGATTCAACGGCAAGTTTGCCCTCTGGAGCACAGGTGATATTAATGAGCAAAAGATTTTTAACAATCTGACGAGCAATAGTTACTGCAGCAAGACTCTCTGGACTATTACCAGAGCGTGCAAAAGAAACCAGGACCGTTGGATCATCTGGATCAAGGCTGCCATAAGGATCAGAAACAATATCAGTAGTTGCAACAGACGCAAACTCAAAATCGCTCTTCTCGCCATGCGCACGAAGGTATGGGGTAATGGTATCGCCTACATATGCCGAGGTACCTGCACCCGTAAAGACCACGCGGGTACGACGACCCTCGCCAAGATTGCGAGCACGCTCGACAAACTCTTTAATTGCAGAAAGGTTCTCCTGATAAATGCCAAAAGTAGACTCCCAAAGCTCAGGCTGCTGCTTAATCTCTGCAGTTGTAATATGAGCGCCTAGTGCCTTTAGTTCTTCTTGGCTCTTCTTAAACATTGATATCCCTTCTCACAGCTATTTAACTGCGTGTATGTACAATCTTGTATCTAAATTGATCTGCACGAGCCACGCTTAGTGTGAACTCAACAATATTGTTTCTGTCGTTGTAGGTTGTGCGCGTAAGGCTCAAAACAGGTGAGCCTTCAGAAATTTGCAATAAAGTGGCGTCATCCGAGCGAGCAATTGAAGCCTTGAACTCCTCTTCTGCTACGCCAATCTTTACGTTGTAGTCTTCTTCAAAAATTTGGTAAAGAGATTTTTGCTCAACATCATGAGCAGTGAGCGAGAAAAACTGTGAAACGGGAAGGTAGGTAACTTCCAGCATCATGGGCACATTATCAGCGCTTCTTAAACGTTTGATGCGGAAGAGTTTCTCGCCAAGAATAACGTGCATATGCTGGGCTAAAAACTTATTAGCCTCAATACTGTCAAACTCCAGAATAGTTGTCTTAGGGACACGACCTAACTGACGCTGCTGGTCAGTAAAGCTATAGCCGCCCATAAGGTCTGTTGCACGCTCAGAAACGTCTGCAACAAAGGTACCACGGCCACGCTGGCGATAAATAAGCCCCATGTGTTCAAGCTCTTGCAGGGCAAGTCTTACCGTGGTGCGAGAAAGTCCATAGGAATCGGAGAGCTCACGCTCAGAAGGAAGTGGATCGTCTGGATCCATCTCGTTCTCAATACGATAGCGCAGCATGTTTGCTAGCTGTTCGTAGAGTGGCTGTCTTCCCATAAACGCTGTCATCAAAACTCTCCTATAAAAGACGGGTGCCCACTAAGTGGACACCCGTCACACTTACTTAACCCCAAATATATGGGAGAACGCCAAAGCCAGAACCAAGAAGTGCAATTACCAGAAGCAGGCAGATGCACATAATTGGAGTCCAGTTACGCTTTGCCATGAGGTAGTACAGGCAAAGGGTAAGAGCCAGTGGAATAAGCTTTGGGCAAACGCCGTCGAGGATCTTCTGGATGTCAATGGAGACAGGAGAAGTGACTTCCTCGCCAACAGTTACCAGATTAACGCCGTTGCCGACTGGAGCGATAGCAGTGGTGCCATCCTTGCCGTCAGCAGTCTTGCCGCCGATGAACTTAACGGACTCAGGATCTTTCTTATAGTCCTTATAGGAACCCTCAGCAAAGAGAGCCTTGTCATACTGACCAGAAGCAAGCTGCTCATCAGAAAGAGTTACCTGAGAAAGAACAACACTGTGTGTCTCACCGTTAGGAATGTTTGCGCCAGCGCCAAGCTTAGTTCCGCCGTAGCAGACAACCAGGCAGCCAACAACAAAGACGCCCAGGATAGAAGCAGCACGAGTGAACTCTTTTGCGTTCTCGGTGAGCAGGGTAATTGCGTCAGTACCCATCTTATAGGAAAGGTTCATCAGCCAATAACGTACAGCAAACTGTGCGATGTTGAAGATGATGAGGAACAAGAATGGTGCAAAGACGTTGCCGGAGATTGCCATATTAGAGGTAATACCAGCTGTAATTGGTACAAGAGTAAACCAGAACAGTGCGTCACCAATGCCGCCCAGAGGACCCATTGCAGAAACGCGGACTGCACGAATGGTTGGAATATCCAGCTTGTTCTGCTCAAGGGAGAGAACAATACCCATAACAAATGTGACCAAGAATGGGTGGGTATTGTAGAACTCAAGGTTGTGACTCATGGAAGCAGCAAGGTCATCCTTGTTGTCGCCGTGAATCTTCTCAAGACCTGGGAGGATACCGTAAAGCCAACCAGCTGCCTGCATTCTCTCGTAGTTGAAGGAAGCCTGCAGGAACAGGGAGCGCCATACCATCTTGTTGAGCGTCTTCTGATCAAGTGGCTCAGCAGGAGTGGTGTTCTGATAGGTATCAGGAATATTAAATGCCATCTTCGAAGTCACCTCCAGCAACAACAGCAGGAGCAGCATTCTTCATCTTGGTCTGGAGCTGGTAATCCCAGAATGCGATACCAAAGCCAATGAGAGCAAGAAGCAGAAGTGCTGGACCAGAGAGCTCAGGAATGCTGATAAATACGATTGCAGCTGCAAAGCCCATGAGGAAGAAGCCCCAAAGCTCGCGAGAAACCATAACCTTCAGCAGGATTGCAAAGCCGACGAAGCGCATCATGCCACCGGCGACGGACAGTGCATTCATGAGCCACTTTGGAATTGCCGTGGTAATCTGAGTTCCAAATGCAGCGCCACCCAGGAAGAACAGGGTAACAATGACACCAAAGAAGAGACCAAGAGCAGCCATTGCACCATAGTTGATACGAGCAATTCCCTTAGGATCAGCCTTCTCGGCGTATGCATCAGCAGTTGCCATTACAGGAGACATAATGGTAAAGATGATGGTTACTGCATACTGACCAAGCAGGGAGAATGGAATTGCTGCAGCTACAGCGGCCATTGGCTCAAGCTTAGTAGTGATTGCAAAGACTGCAGACATAATGCCGCCGATAACAGCGTTAGGTGGCTGAGCACCACCAACAGGCATGTTGCCGATGGTCATAAGCTGATAAGTACCACCAACAATGAGACCAGTCTGAACGTCACCAAGAATCAAACCAACCAAAAAACCAGTTACGATTGGCTGGTAAAGAGACTCGAGGAAACTAAACTGATCGATGCCAGCGATAAACGCAACGATGAAAATTAATAACACCTGAATAGGGCTAACATCCATCTTAACTCCTCCTTTCAAACACACCATAACTACCGATGACGATGATCGGCAGACTATCCGAATACCTTTGCCAACCTGCTAGAAACGTTGCACCATTGCAACTTTTTGTAATCTCTACCAGGAAGTTGCGCGCAAAACTTACTCGAATAGCTTTGAGATATCCTCGACCGGGGTCGTAGGAACACGCCTAATCTCTAGAGTCACCCCCAATTCCTGAAGCTCACGGAAGGCAGCGACGTCCTTATCGTCTACCGCCACACTTGTGGCGACCTGTCGCTTTCCCTCAGCCATGTGCATATTGCCGATGTTCACCTTTTTGATTGGAACACCGCCCTTGACCAGAGTGAGGACATCCTCTGGATTCTCGGCAACTAAGAAAATGTGCTGGCTTGCTGAAGCCTTGTGGATAACATCGATAGTTTTCTGGAGCGTAAAGTACCTGGTTGCAACACCATTTGGTGCAGCCATATCCATGAGGCCCTGACGCATCTTATTGCCTGCGACCTCGTCATTAGCAACAAGAATGAGATTTGTTCCAAGGGTACCGTTCCACTGAGTAGCAACCTGACCATGAATCAAACGATTATCGATTCGAGCAAGCTTGATATCTGGTTCTCCCATAACAAGTTCTCCTCTCTTTGCACGCACACTTGTGCGTGCTATCTGCGATTTTCATCGCACTACTCGCAACTTGCGCTGCGTGTTTTACTGCAAATTTATTTATTGTTGGAAACGCTGATTAACGCCCAACGATCCAACGTGATGACCACATTTGGAGCAAACTCAACATCTACTGTTTCTTTTTTGACGTTTTTAACTACGCCATACATTCCGCTGTTAGTCTTAACTTTCTGACCTGCATGAAGATTCTTGAGAAACTCTGAAGTTGTTCCCGCCTTTTTAGAAGAGGCTCTCCAAATAAAGAAAGAATAAATAAGGCCCAAAATTACTAAGAACGCAAGAAGAACAATGGATGAAGCAAGAATGTTCTCTGCTAGATTTGCCATGTGCATCTCCTTAACTCAACAACAAAACGCTACTTAAATACCATCGTCTCCGAAGATGTCATCTTCTGGCTCAACCTCAAGCTCAAGACGCTTATGAACAACTCCCTGGCTACCAGCTAAAACAGCAGTCTCAACCAACTCATCAAGAGAGGCATCAGCCATACGGCTACCAAAAGTTTCAAGAAGCATAGGAAGATTTGTACCGGTAACAACTTCTACGTTTGAATAACTCTGAGCAATAATCATTGCCTGATTAAAAGGTGTTCCGCCAAGCAGATCGCAGAAAACCAGCACACCGTCAGTAGTGTCAAGAAGATCGGAAATTGTTGCAGAAAGAGTTTCTGGGTATGTTGCAGCACCGGCTTCAATAAAAGGAACGGGAACAAAAGCTTCTTGCTCACCAGCAATCATCTTTAAAGCATCAGCAAGTCCGTTTGCAAAAGTTCCATGACCAGTTAAAACGCAACCTACCATGTCAAACTCCTTTCAAAGAGTTGGAAACTATCTGGAGAGCTACACGGAAAACTAGGGGTGTTGAAGCTTCTCTCTAAGTGGTAGATACCAGATAACAACCTAACATAAGTATAGTCTAGTGAGCATCTTGAGATGTGTACGTTAACAATCGCCGGTTTAACGGTACTATTTTTACCGTAAACGGTACGACTATTATTATTTTCGCAGGTAGATATATGAATAAATTGTGATGATGCACTAAAAAGTTGAAACTTTTCCTGAAAAATCAGAAGTTCTTATAACGCACCTTTATACGTAATAAATGTTGTAAACAACCCTAAAATCCTGCTCAAATATGATGAAAAAATAAAATTGGTATTAAGAAATTATGTACTGGTATCTTTTTTTAGAACATCTAAAGAAAAGTTTCTTGATGGCGCTTTGGTTAAATAGATTTAATCCAATTTCATTTGTAGTGGCGCTGCTCCATAGCGTTTCTCGCCCCTGCTTTCCTCTGGGCACTTTGTGTGCACTGTCTTTCAGACGAGGTGATATGCGTGATTGTTACCGTAACACTCAATGCATCCATTGATAAGGCGTACTACCTGGACTCTCCTGTTGTAGATGGAACGGTACACAGAGTCTCGGTAGTAGATAACAGCGCGGGCGGCAAGGGTCTTAACGCCTCACGAGCCATTACCACCCTTAACTACCCCGTTTGTGCCACAGGATTTGTAGGCGGCAATAACGGTAGATACCTTGTTGAGCTGGCTCACAAAGATGGTATTACCAGTGATTTTATTTATGTTGAGCAAGAAACGCGCTCATGCATTAATGTCCTGGAGCCAAGCGGGCAATCAACTGAATTCTTAGAGCCTGGACAGCCTATACTTCCTGAAGAATTCCTTGCTTTCAAGGCAAAACTTGTGCAGCTTACCAAAGAAGCCGAAGTTGTTACCTTTAATGGCAGTGTTCCCAAGGGCATTTCTGCCGAAAATTACAAAGAACTTATTGAAGAGACCATGGCTGCGGACGTGCCTTGCATTGTAGACGCATCCGGTGCACTGCTCACCTCCTGTATTGATGCCCTTCCTACCATGATCAAACCAAACACCGATGAAATCGGTCAACTTCTAGGAAGAGAAGTAACTACAGAAGACCAGGTCATTGAGGCAGCTCGGGAGCTGCACAAACGCGGCATTAAAATTGTAGTTGTATCGCTTGGTGCAAAAGGTGCACTCATGGTTTCTGATGAAGGAACCTTTAGAGCAAATCCTCCAAAAATTGAAGCTATCAATCCTGTTGGTGCAGGAGATACCCTTGTTGGCTCATTTGCTGTTGCACTTGCTCAGCAAAAACCAACTTCAGAGTGTCTTATCTTTGCGCTTTCATGTGCTACCGCAAGTTGCCTATCTGCAGGTACCGGTCGCTTTGATCAAGATGTTGCAACTAAGATTCATAAGCAGGTCACAATCAAAAAGATTGCTGAATAATATGCAGCAAGACGGGTTTCTCGCCAAAGGTTACAAAGACAAAACTATTTCTAGAAAACTTACGTAACAGAGTAAGAGAAACGTTACAATTTTTTCAGTCAATCAAAGAGCCCTTGGGGGCGAAAGGAGCAATAGATGTTCGTTACTACTAAGCAGATGCTTCTTGACGCACAGGCTGGCCATTATGCTGTTGGCGCCTTTAACGTTGAGAACCTTGAGTTTGTAATGGCTGTTGTTAAGGCAGCAGAAGAGCGCCGTTCCCCTGTTATTCTTCAGACCACTCCTGGCACCATCAAGTACGCAAGCCTTGATTACTTTGCTGCCATGGTTCGTTGTGCTGCTGAAGAGGCAACTGTTCCTGTTGCTCTTCACCTAGATCACGGTGACGGCTTTGACCGCTGCATCCAGGCAGCTCGTGCCAGCTACACTTCCGTCATGATTGACGGCTCTCACGTTCCATTTGAGGACAACATTGCACTTACCGCGTCCGTAACCAAGTTTGCTGGTCCTATCAACCTTCCTGTTGAGGCTGAGCTTGGCAAAGTTGGCGGTAAAGAGGACGACGGCCCAGCTGTTGAG
>CALBBS010000060.1 GCA_937926845.1 uncultured Atopobium sp.
CGAATCGGAAGGAACAGGCAGCAGCTCAAACTGCTTGGCCACATCGCAGAATGCCTGAGCATCTCCACCAGGAGCACGAACCCACAGGTAGAATGCACCATCAGGCTGGATGTACTCGTAACCAAGCTTGGTGAGGCCCTCGGTCAGAACTTCTCGATTCTTTGCATAGGCCTCAACATCTGCTGGCTCATCAACGCAGTCAATAATAACGCGCTGGAAAAGAGCGGGTGCACAAACAAAGCCCAAAAGACGAGCAGCACCAGCACAAGCGGCGTAAATCTCTTTTTGCTCTGGATTAGAAGCAGGGACCAACACCCAACCAATACGCTCACCAGGAAGCGAGAGGGACTTGGAGTAGGAATAGCACACAATGGTGCGCTCGTAGACGTCAGGAACCCAAGGAACCTCAATGTTGCCAAAAACAATCTCGCGATAAGGCTCATCGGAGATGACGTAAATGTCAGTTCCCAGCTCAGTGGAGCGTTTGCGGAGCATATTGGCAAATGCATCCAGGTTTTCTCTGGTATACACAGCACCAACAGGATTGTTTGGAGAGTTGATAATCACCGCACGAGTCTTAGGCGTAAGAGCTGCGCAAACCGCGTCAACGTCAATCTGGAAGGTTGTCTGGTCAGCCAAAACCTCAACACAAGTTGCCTGAGCATGATCAATCCACACGCGATACTCAGGGAAGTATGGTGCTATGACAATAACTTCTTCACCTGGAGAAACAACAGAATTGAGTGCCATAGAAACGGAAGCTGCAGCGCCGCAGGTCAAAATAAGGTCGTCGGCCTGAGCTGCGTGATCGCCGAAGCGACGTCGCAGCGATGCAGCAATTGCCTCTCTAGCTTGAGGAATGCCGATTGCAGGTGTGTAGCTGTGAACCTGTTGAGGAGGAAGTTGCATTGCAGCCTCAATAGAGGTACGAACAACCTCAGGAGCAGGCACGGAAGGATTGCCAATCGAGAAATCAAACACATTCTGAGCGCCAATCTCAGCACGACGCTGCATCGCATAACCTGCAATCTCGCGAATTGCAGACTTTTCCGCTCCATACGCAAGACTTTTTTGGTTAACCATGGTTTCTCAATTCTCTCGAAGCCAACAGTGGCTCAGCCTATTCGTACACGGACGGCTTTAAAACGCCAACAAATGGGAGGTTACGATAGCGCTCAGCGTAATCCAAACCGTAACCAACAACAAACTTGTCGGGCACGTGAGTACCAACGTAGCGAGGATCAACTGCAGGACGCTTGCCTTCAATATCCTTGACCAGGAAGGCAGCAATCTCAATGGATGCGGGGTTGCGAGACTTGAGCATACGCACCAAATAAGAAAGGGTCAGGCCCGAATCCAGGACGTCTTCAACAATAATGACGTGGCGACCCTCAATCTTGGTATCAAGATCTTTAACAATGCGCACGACGCCGGAGCTCTTGACACCATCGCCATAGCTGGAAACAGCCATAAAATCGATGGAGAGTGGGCACTCAATGGCGCGCATGATGTCGGCCATGAATACAACAGCTCCGCGAAGAACAGCAATGACCAGGGGGTTCTTGTCCGCGTAGTCACGCGTAATCTCCGCACCCACCTTCTTGACGATGTCCTTGATATCCTGTTCGTCAAGCAGAATCTCTTCAATATCAGGGTGAAGCTCCGCCATTACTGGCTCCTCTCAAATGGCTTGTGACCAGAATAGATGTTCAATTCTAGCAGCTGTTTTGTATCTTGCGTACATTTTACTCGTTCATCGGGACGAATTCCCGCAACCCACACCACATGTCCACGAATATTTGTGCGCACAATAGGCATCATGCTCCTGGATTCAACGGGCACGCCCGCCTCGCCCAGCAGGTCAGAGATCTTTTTTGACTGTCCATGCATGCCCAGGGGTTGCATGGTATCCCCCGCCTCGGGTCCCGAGACCCACAGG
>CALBBS010000061.1 GCA_937926845.1 uncultured Atopobium sp.
GTTCTTAATCAAGATAGCCAGGCAGCTAGGCGGTCGCACTACCTGATATGCATCTTTATGCATAAGCTTCATCTAATATGCTTAAACATGAATAGAGATATATAAGAAATTTAACTATCGGTAAATTCTGTATCTACGGAACACACCTAAGTCAGATATTCTGCTCAGATGGGGGCATATTACACATCTAATGAAGATAATCTGCATGATTGAGGTATTTTCAGCGTCATGTATACGTCTTTTTAACAGATTATCTGACTTAAGTGTGTTTTGAGCTGCCTCCCATTTCTCGTGTCTAAGAAATGGGAGGCAGGTCGAATCAGGTTATCCGCAAGGATATGAATAATTCAAAAAATTAGTTTGAGCTAGCGCCTATACTTGGCATTCTCGAATGCAATCTTGAAGTTTTCTAGAAGTTCTCGTGGAACCTTCTCCTGGTCTCCGTGGTGAAGCTCCTGCAGAAAGACGTTGCTTATAGCTCCAATAAGAAGCTGGGGAGCAATCTTATCTACGAGAGGTACAAATTCTAGAGCATATCTTTTATCGTCGATGGTAAGCCAGGTGCCTCTCCAGCTACCGATAGTTCCCTCAATATCCGAAGCATGAGCCGAAGCAAAGACGTTTTGATTGTTATCAAAGAGGTACACGACGCCATCTGCATCGACACCAACAAAACCGTCTGTAGCGCATTGCTCAAAACCAGAAACAATATGCGCACCACTGGTCCAGAACACCCAGTTCTTCTCGCCAGCCATAGACAGACCTTTCTAAAACATCAAAAATTTCTTATTTAAATGGTAGTAGGAGAGTGATTTTAGGGCAAGTAAATTTCGGTCAAAAAACGTAGTTTACCTGCGAACTCAACCTGCTGTTGAGTGCTTGGAAACCGTTGCGATACCTAACTCAACTGATGCGTTCTTGTTGAACGCATTGTTAAAACTCATAGTGAAATCAGCGGCCCGCATGCCATTTCAGTAATAATGAGTTGAGAAAAAGGAGCAACTATGACTACTTCATCTGAGACCCTTGGTCGTCGTATCGCACGTCTTCGCTTGGCTAGAACTGCAACGCAGGAGCGTCTGGCAAAAGAGCTGAACGTGAGCCCTCAGGCGGTGAGCAAGTGGGAGAACGACATTAACTACCCGGATATCTCGCTGTTGCCAGATCTTGCGCGTTTCCTTGGCGTGTCTGTTGACGAGCTTTTGAGTGGCGCAAGCGCTTCCACTCAAGAAAGCGCTTCTGTCCAAAAGAGTGCTTCCAATCAAGAGAGCGTTGCTGAGGTTGTTCCCGTTGCATCTGACGAGCCCGCAGAAATCGTAGAAGAGCCTGTAGAGCAGGA
>CALBBS010000062.1 GCA_937926845.1 uncultured Atopobium sp.
AATTGAGTCAAAGCGCTTCTTCATCTCGCGACGCTCAGCGTTACTCAGTACCGCACCCTCCTGGCGAGAAGATCCGTCTACCTGCGGCTCATTTGTACCTAAGTTTCCGCGTGTACCCGACAACTCCCCCGCTCTTCTCGCCGTTTGCTTTGCAGCATCAACAAGCTTGAGGTACTCGTCAACGCCGCCGGGGACGTGGCGAATATGGCCGTCTATGAGGGCATACTGGTCATCGGTAACGCGCTCAATCAAGAAGCGGTCATGGCTGACTACCAGAAGGGTTCCTGGCCACGAGTCCAGAAGATCTTCCAGGACAGCAAGCATATCCGTGTCCAGATCGTTGCCTGGCTCGTCTAGTACCAGCACGTTTGGCTCTTCCAGAAGGACACACAGAAGCGCTAAGCGTCTACGCTGTCCTCCAGAGAGGTCTTGCAAACGGTTGGTGAACTCTCGACGGTCAAAGCCCAAGCTTTCAAGCAACTGTGTAGGGCTTTGCATCTTGCCGTTTACCAGGTAACTTGTCTTGTACTGGCCAAGCAGTTCAAGAACAGTCCACGTCTCTTTTGTGGCAAACGTATCAATCTGTTGAGAAAGCCAACCAAATTTGACGGACTTTCCTACCTTCACGAGACCAGATGTTGGCTGCAACTGCTGCGTCATCAGTTCAAGAAGCGTAGACTTACCAGCGCCATTCTCGCCCAAAATGCCATAGCGGTCCCCTGGACCAATGAGCCACTCAACATGCTTGATGACGTCCGTTTGACTCTCTGATGCATCTAACTGCGTTTTAGGATCTGCATCCGTGCTCTGTGCAGCAGTTTTGTAGGCAAACGAGACATCATGCATCTCAATAACCTGCTTGCCTAACCTTGAAACTGCCATGCGTTTGAGCTCAAGCGTGTTTCTCAGTGGTGGATCTTCGGCCAGAAGCTCCATGGCGGCGTCAATCCTAAACTTAGGCTTTGACGTGCGTGCCTTGGCGCCATGGGCAAGCCAGTTAAGCTCTTTTCTCAACGTGTTTTGGCGGCGC
>CALBBS010000063.1 GCA_937926845.1 uncultured Atopobium sp.
CAACTGGTCGCGTCTTTGTTGCGTCGTTCTCAAGCCACATTCACCGCCTGCAGCAGGTGTGCGATGCCTCTGTTGCGGTAAAGCGTAAGGTTGTTGTTACTGGTCGCTCTATGATTACCAACACCAAGGTTGCACGTGAGCTTGGTTACCTCAACATTGCCGATAAAGACATCATTGATGCGTACGATGTTGATAAACTCGCAGATGATCGCATTGTTGTTCTGTGCACCGGTTCCCAGGGAGAGCCTCTGAGTGCTTTGGCACGCATGGCAAACGGAGAGCACAAGTCGCTTTCCATTCGTCCTCAGGACACCGTAATCATCTCTGCAACTCCTGTTCCAGGTAACGAGAAGAGCGTTCAGTCCATCATCAACGCACTCTCTAAGATTGGTTGCGAGATTTACGATAAGTCAAAGGCACTTGTCCACGTTTCTGGCCATGGTAGTCAAGAAGAGCTTAAGCTCATGCTTGGTATGGCTCGTCCAAAGAACTTCATGCCTGTTCATGGTGAGGCTGTTCACCTGCGTGCTCATGCAGAACTTGCTCAGCAGATGGGCGTTCCTGCTAATCGCATTTTCATTCTTGATAACGGCGACACGCTTGAGATGAGAAACGGCAAGGTTACTCGTGGTAAGACAGTTGAGTCTGGCGTAGTGTACGTTGACGGCCTCTCTGTCACCGACGCTAACCCTGTTGTTCTTCGTGACCGTCAGCGCCTTTCTCAGGACGGCATTGTTACCGCTGTGGTAACCCTTGTTGGTCGCAACCTGAGGCCTGGTGTTGTTGAGATTTCTGGCCGTGGTGTTTCATTTGCCGACGATGACGAGCTTATGAACGACGCGCAGAATCTTGTGAGAAATTCAATCGAGAAGGCCTCTAAGTCCGAAGGCGCAAACATTGAAGCAATGAGAAAGAGCGTTCGTAACGCCCTTTCTAACTTCCTTTGGAGCAAAACTCGTACTCGACCAATGGTTATTCCGGTCATTATGGAGGTATAAGCCCAATGCCCTCTAAACGCACCTCAAACGCAGCAAAAAGAAATTCTAGAAACGCCGCTTCTGCCCAGGCAGTAGGCTTGAGCCCACTGCAGAACGATATCATTGGTGTTGTTCTTGCAGTGGTTGCAATTGCTATGCTTTTGTCCATTATTGTCCCTTCTAACGCTGTTATTACCAGCGCAATGGGTCATGGGCTCAAGCTTTGTTTTGGTACGGGAGCGCTACTTTTTCCCATTGCAGTATTTGTCTTTGCTATGACCTTCTTTATGCGTGATGATCAGGGGATCTCTACGCGTATTGCTATTGGTCTAACGCTGGACGTTCTTGCTGCCCTTGCTCTTATTTCACTTAACTTTCCAGGTGCCGAGGCTGCTCCAGATATGCTTTTGGGCACAAAAGTCCTAGAGGCTGCCGGCGGTTATGTGGGCGGCGGTATTGCTTGGGTTTTGTTGCGCTTTGTTGGCCGTGTAGTGGGCAATGTTCTTTTGGTTGGCTTTATTATTGCCGGTGTTGTTATCTGCGGCTTCTCCATTTCTGACATGGTTGAGCGCGTAAGCTTCCGCCTGGATGAAGCTCGCGAGAATCATCGCTGCCGTAAAGAAGAGCGTGCTCTTGCAAAAGAAGAGGCGCTCTACGCTGCAAATGCTCCACAGCCTGCAAAGAAGCAGGGTAGACGTGGCGCAAACAACCAGTCTTCTCTCTTTGACGAGACCGGTGAAGGGGAGACAACTTATCTGGGTAATCGCAAGACTTCTGTCATTAAGCGTGATGCCCGTCTTTACGAGGAAGAAGAGGCGCAAGAGGACGCAGGAGATGCTCCTACTACGCTCATTGATAAGGCTAAGAATAAGCTGCGTTCTAAGAAGAAGGACCAGCCAGAAGATGCAGTTGTCGAGAAAAACGATGTTGCTGTAGCTGACGTTGCTCCTACAACAAAACAGGCTAAACCTAAGAGCAAGGCTAAAACGACGCCCGATTTTCTCGCCACACCTGACCAGCTTAAAAGACCAGGCGACAACGATGAGTCGTATGAGCTGCCACCATTTAGCATTCTGAAGACAAACAAGAATTCGGCCACTTCTGCCGTAAGTGATGATGAGCTTGAAGCTACTGCTCAGAGACTCCAGGCTACGCTTGAGGAGTTTGGCCTGTCGAGCCAGGTAGTTGGTTGGACTGCGGGTCCTTCTGTCACTACGTTTAAGATTTCGATGGGCGAGGGAGAACGCGTCAACAAGATCACCAATCTTGAGGACGATATTGCGCTTTCACTTGCTGCAAAGTCTGTTCGTATTTTTGCTCCAATTCCTGGAACTTCTCTGGTTGGTATTGAGATCCCTAACGAGAAAGCCCAGGCAGTCAACTTGGCTGACGTTCTTCCGTTTGCAAAAGGCGGTCCTCTTGAGTGCGCCTTTGGTCGCGATTCTGAGGGCAAGCCAATTGTTGTTGACCTTGCAAGTCTTCCTCACTTGCTGGTAGCAGGTACTACCGGTTCTGGTAAGTCTGTTCTGCTCAACGCCATTGTCATGTCTATGCTCATGCGCGCAACTCCTGAGCAGGTCCGACTTATTATGGTTGACCCAAAACGCGTTGAGTTTACGGGTTACGCTGGCCTTCCTCACTTGTATGTTCCAGTTGTTACCGAGCCAAGGCAGGCGGCAAGTGCGCTTCAGTGGGGCGTCACCGAGATGGAGCGTCGCCTTAAGGTATTTGAGCACTATAAAGTGCGTGACATTAAGACGTACAACAGAAATGTTGATGGCGATAAGTACGCTGATATGGAGAATCCTCCAAAGCACATGCCGTACTTTGTCATTGTCATCGACGAGCTTGCTGACCTTATGATGGTTGCTGGCAAAGACGTTGAGTCTTCCATTGTCCGTATTGCTCAGCTTGGTCGTGCTGCAGGTATTCACCTGATTGTTGCAACGCAGCGTCCTTCTGCAGACGTTGTAACTGGTCTTATCCGCGCAAATATCGATAACCGTGTCGCGCTCTCAGTTGATAACTCTTTGAACTCTCGCATTATTCTGGACCAAAAGGGCGCTGAGCAGCTTCTGGGTAAAGGTGACATGCTGGTTAAACTTCGTGGTAAAAAACCAAATCGTGCACAGGGTTGCTGGGTCTCTGACGAGGAAATCGAGGAGACCGTTAAGTACATTCGCACCCAGCGCGTGGCAGAATATCACGACAATATCTTGACCGTTGCAACTCCAACACAGGCCGAAGGCGTTGGCGGAGTTGGCGGTATAGCGCAGGCAGACGACCCACTTATTTGGGAAGCTGCGCGCATTATTGTGGATTCTCAGCTAGGTTCTACATCTAGTTTGCAAAGAGCACTCTCTGTTGGGTATGCTCGTGCTGGTAGAATTATGGATATGCTTGAGGCAAAAGGTGTTGTTGGCCCAGCTAACGGATCAAAGCCTCGAGAAGTTCTTATCGATAAAGAAGCTCTTGAAGAGCTCAAAGTTCAAGACGCTGCCTATAGGGAGGTAGAGTAAGCATGCCACGCCCTCGTTTTAGTGAGATGCTCGTAGAACGTAGACGTCAGCTCGGGCTTTCTATCACTCAAGCATCAAAGATCCTTCGCCTCAAGGAGCAGGCACTTATTGCTTTTGAGGAAGGCGATTTTAAGAATATGCCTCAGAGTGGCTATGCTCAAGGCATGCTCTCTTCGTATGCTCGCTATCTAGGACTTAATCCGCGTGAGATTGTAGACCTCTTCCAAGAAGAGAGTTACGAGTTTGAAAACGGCACCTATTCTCATGAGTTGCGTCGTCGTACGCGTGATACCCAGTCTGGTCGTGGCATTGCTGGCTATGACGTTGTAAACGAGTCTGGTAGCAGACCAAAGGCATACGTGCAGTACCACGGTCTTCTCCCCACATCGGGTGGACCAGCTGGAGATATGGGTGCGTTTGCAACTACGTCTGGTGTTCGCTCCAGGCAAACCGGTGTGCCTCTGGGTGCTCAGGCATCTGAGGAGGATGCTGGCGGCTACTCGTATTCTCGCTATGCCACAGGTCATGCATACAATGCCGGTATTGAAGAGGCTTCTCGTCAGAAGACTATGGCAAGTCGTACGCGCGGTGGCGTTCAGCGCAAGCGTGTGGGTATTGCAGGCGTTAGCATTCCAGCTTACAAAGACGATGTAACCAGAAGAACCGTTGCTCCAAGCGATTACACCGATGACCTTCGTTATGACAATGTAACTGCTCCTTATGAGCGTGCATCAACTATTTCTGGTCGTCGTGGATCAAGAAATATCGCACAGGTAGATAGGCCTAATGTTCGCCGTCGCCAGCCATCTGGCGCTGCTGCTCAACAACGTCGTGCTCCTCAAAGACCAGGCGTTATGGGAGCACTTCAGAATTACTTCTCTGACACAGGACGCACTATTGCCACTGTGTTTGCTCTTGTTGTTGTGATTATTACTGCCGTTTTGCTGTTCAGCGTTCGTTCCTGCATGACAGCTCGTACTACGCCTACTACAACAAAGACAGTAAGCGTTAATAATTCAACAACTGATTCTTCAAAGAATTCCACTACTACAAATAGCAACACGGACACTTCTAAGAAGGATTCAACTGATGCTTCTAAGAGCACCACTACAACCGAGCCAAAGAAGGAAGAGACTCCTAAGCAGACTACCGTTGTAGTTACTGTTGCAGATGGTCAAACCAGTTGGGTTGAGATTACTGTTGACGGTAAGAGTGTTGAGGCTGATGCAATTACTGGTCCTTGGTCTCAGACATACACCGTCACTGATTCCATGAACGTTCTTGCAGGTACACCTGGCGCTGTTGCAGTTACCGTTAATGGCACTGCTAAGCCATTTGACGCAAATGCTTCTGG
>CALBBS010000064.1 GCA_937926845.1 uncultured Atopobium sp.
GAATGCGCAACCCTTGCTATCCATAAGATGTGCCACTACCTGGGTCTTGCTATGGCGCAGGTTTCGTGCGTGGTTGATCCTGCCATGTTCTTGATTGGCGGCGGTGTTGCGGGCTCGTTTGCAACGTTTGCTACCGAGCTTCGCGAGTGTTTTGAGCAGTACGCTCTACCGGTAAGCAAGGGCGCTCGTATTGAGGCTGCAAGCTTGGGCAATCAGGCTGCAATGTATGGTTGCGCATACGAGGCGCTGCGCCTGAGGCAAGAGCGTTTTGGTCAGGAGAACGTAGAGTAGAAGATAAGTTTGCTGCAGTGCGTTTTTCTCGCCCAAGATAGCGTGCTTATATTTAAATTTCTGATGAGAAAAACATCAGAGTTTTTGTCGTAAACGCCGTGCTAAATGAAAGCGTGTTCAATAGCATAATTTTCTCGTTACAATTTATGCAAAAGCGTAGTTATCAAAGCTGTTCAGTGTTAACATTGAGCAGCTTTTTTGGTTGTGTTTGGAATAGGTCCAGACACTAGAGTGAAAGGGGAGTGCTGTGGCTGACGAGTCAAAGTATGACATCGTTGCTGCTACTGGTTGCCCAACTGGTATTGCGCACACCTTTATGGCTAAGGAGGCCCTTGAGAAGGCCGCCGCAGCTAAAGGTCTTACCATTAAGGTTGAGACGCACGGCCAGGTCGGTGTAGAGAATGAGCTCACCGCATCTGAGATTAGAAACGCTAAGGCAGTAGTTGTTGCTGCCGATAAGGACGTTCAGGCCGAGCGTTTTGCCGGAAAACCAATGGTAAATGTTGGTGTTACTGCAGCTATTAAGGATGCAGAGGGTCTTATCGACCGCGCTCTTGTTGCTCAGCCTGAGGGCGAGCTGGCAGAGGTAGATGACGCTCCAGTCTCGAGCACCATTGAGAAGGAGTCTGTAGGACACATCATCTACAAGCACCTCATGAATGGCGTTAGCCACATGCTGGTCTTTGTTGTTGCTGGTGGCGTTTTGACTGCAGTTTCATTCCTCTGGGGCATCACTTCCTTCAACTCCACTCAGCCTGACTACAACAGCTTTGCTGCCTTGCTCAAGATCATCGGCGGCATTGCAATGGGCCTCATGGTCCCAGTTCTTTCTGCTTACATTGCTGAGTCTATCGGCAAGCGTCCTGCTCTTGTTCCTGGTTTTGTTGCAGGTATGATTGCTATCCAGGGCCTTCCAATCAACCCTGACACTGGCATGATTGATGCTGGTGGCACAGGTGTTGGCTTTGGCTTCCTGGGCGGCATTGTTGGCGGCTTCCTTGCAGGTTATGTCATTGTTGGACTTGAGAAGCTTCTCTCTGGTCTTCCAAAGAACCTTGACGGTCTGAAGGCAATCTTCCTGTATCCACTGCTTTCCACCACCATTGTTGGCCTGGTTATGCTGGGTATTTCTGGTCCTATGGCAGCAATTAACACCGGCATGATGAACTTCCTGCGCGGCCTATCTGCTTCTGGCCCAATTGTCCTTGGTCTTGCAATTGGTTGCATGGCCGCATTTGACATGGGCGGCCCAGTCAACAAGGCAGCTTACGTTACCGGTACTGCACTTCTGACCGAGGCTCTTGCTGCTGGTGTTGGTACCCCAACCTATGAGTTTGGTACCAGCTTTATGGCTGCAGTTTCCGCTGCTTGTATTGTTCCTCCACTGATCACCACCTTTGCTGTTGTCGTTGGTAAGAAATACTTCACCAAGTCCGACTTCAACGCTGGTCTGGTCAACTTCATTCTTGGTTGTACTCACATTACCGAGGGTGCAATTCCATTTATGACCAAGAACATTTGGCCTGTCATGCCTATCATGATGATTGGTTCTTCCATCGGTTCCATCTTGACGCTGTTCTTTGGTGTTCACGTTCCAGCACCTCATGGTGGTTTCCTGGTTCTTCCAGTTGTCGATGGCGCCCTCAAGTGGGTTCTCGCCATTCTCATTGGTGCTGTTGTTGGCGGCGTTCTCTTTGTTGCTTTCAAGGCATACGAATACCGCAAGAACGGCAACAAGCTGGTCGAGGACTAAGCTTTACGCTTAGCACACACTCGGCACCGTTTGAGTTTTGCCCAGAATTTACGTACAGTTTGGGTGCAGACTCAGATAATCGAAGTAAAATATGGACTCGGCGATTTCGTCGGGTCCATTTTTGTTCCAGAGGGAGCTTTGATGATTTACACACTTACCACTAATCCTGCAATCGACATGAACGTCAACTCGGGAGTTCCTTCTTATACGCACGTTAACCGCACAACCGATGCCGTTTATACACCAAACGGTAAGGGTCTGAACGTTTCATTTACGCTTGCTCACTACGGCGTAGATTCTACTATCCTGGGCTTTTTTGGTGGCTTCTCGGGCAATTATATTGTTGAAGAGGCGTCTAAGATTTGCCCGGTCAAGCCTGTGTGGATTGACGGTATTACCCGTGTAAACATTTTTGTTACCACGCCAGAAGGTGAGCTCAAGTTCCCTAATGCAGGCGCTCCCGTTATTCGCTCCAAGCAAGACGAGATGCTTGAGCTACTGCGTACTGCTCCCGACCTGGACGTGCTGGTGGTCTCCGGCTCGCTTTCTCCTGAGATGGATCCAACCTTCTACGACGAGCTCTTTGATCTTTGTCATGAGCGCGGCGCTGAACTGGTCCTGGACATCTCTCATAAACACCTTGCAGAACTTGTCGAGAAAAAACCGCTGCTCATCAAACCAAACGACGAAGAAGTGGCAGAGATCTTTGGTGTTGACGTCCATAACGAGGCCGACGTCCTTCTCGCCCTCCACAAGATTTACGAACGCGGAACAAAGAACATCCTGCTCACGCTAGGCGGCGAGGGTGCGTACTTCTTCAACGGTGAACATGTCTGGCACGCAAATGCTGCGCAGGTAGAGGTGCTTTCAACGGCATGTGCGGGCGATTCGACGCTGGCAAGCTTCATGTCAATCTGGCTTGAGGACCCAATGGCTGTCGAAAAGGCTCTGACGCGCGCGATGGCTACCGGCGGAAACGTTGCGATG
>CALBBS010000065.1 GCA_937926845.1 uncultured Atopobium sp.
TAGCAGCCATATAAACTGCTACGCTATAAAAGTCTAACTTTTGGGGGTCACATCATTTCTCGGAACTCCTTTTGCACGATGTGCTGTGGCTTTTACAGCTCATTCATTACGCGAACAAGCTTTACAGCATAGTTCTTATCCGTTGCCCAGGTGCCAGCAAGCTTACGGATAATGTTTGCCTTCCTAGTTAGAATCCATGCACTATAGCGAGGGTCAACGTCTCGAGCCTTACTTGGATCAACTGTCAGTGGCTCATAACCTGCGTATGCACGAAGGTGCAAGGCCTGCGCGCGGAGTCCCTTAAGAACGGTATCAAACGAGAGTCCACGCTCACCATTTCCTGTTGCACCCATACCACCAAAGTTGCACTGCTCAGGAAGGACATCGCCGCCAAAGCGAAGGTTTCCTGTCTCAACCATAACCTGCGCATAGAGGAGCTCTGGACGAACTCCCTCGTCAATTGCAGCCTGCCATAGCTGGTTTACAAAATCGGCTCCTGTTGCAGCGCCCTTCTCGGCATAAATAGCTGGATAAGCAGAACCTACGCGCTTGTTGAAATCTCGCTGAAGGTCCTCTTTAGTGACAAGAGGTGCTCCAAGAACGCTGGTGCGATCAGAGAAATTACCGCGAGTTGGCTCAATTGGAGAATCGTTATCAGCTGGAGTGTTGTTAGCGTCTCTATTATCTCCACCATTACCACCGTTGTTGTTATCTACAGGCTTGATGTTAAGGACACCGCTTGCATCTGCGTGAACAGTTCGACCATCTGGAAGCGTAACGTCTTGGTTGCGCAGCAGACCATAGCCCAAATCAAAGTAATAATATGACCCATTAATTGCCTGCAGGCCAATGAGTGCAGCGTGCTCATTTGTAGTTGGATCAAAGTACCAGGTCTTGCCATTTGGAGTATTGAACCAACCAGAAGCCAACGCACCGCTTGACTGAGCCCAGGCCCAGCCGTTATTTGGCAACTGAACCCAATCGTTAGAGGTCATTCCCTTATTTACGTCAACGTAATAAGAGCCGCTAGAGATAGTGAATACACCTGTCTTCAGCAGAGGGTATTCTGAATTCTCATCAAAGTAGAACCACTTACCATTAGGCAGGTGCTTCCAACCAGCGTGAAGCGATCCATCTGTGTTAGCCCATACCCAATTGCCATCAGCAAGGCCAATCCAGCCACCATAAAGCAAGCCACGATCACGATCAATGTAGTACTTCTGATCTCCATCAGACATAAGGCCAAAGCTTGCATGATAGCTGTTGTTAACGTCAAAGTAGAACCACTTGCCATTTGGAAGCAGCTTCCAACCAGCGTAGAGAGAACCGTCTGGGTTGGCCCACGCCCAATTACCGTCACCATAATTTACCCAGCCGTCTTTAATGACACCGAAGTTAATGTCGGCGTAATAGTCCCTATTTTGGACCGTAAATTGGCCAAGCTTTACAGCATTGTGAGTAGATGATGGATCTGCATAGAACGTCTTACCATCTGCAGTAGTAATCCAACCAGAAGCTGCAATTCCTTGAGCACCAAAATAGTGCCAGCCATCGGCGTCGTGAAGCCAACGATTTTCATACCCGAAGCCATTGTCGTCTGTATACATCCATCCGTTAGCAACTTGCTTCCAACCGGTAACTGCGCCTTCAGTTGCTTCAAAGTTCATCTGACGCGTAATTTCCTGTCCATCAGATGAAATGGCCTTAAGGTACAAAACATAATTACCAGTCATAGGAGGAACAAAAGAAATTGAAGTATCAGTGGTCTTATACGCAACAGTTGTCCAAGAACCATCTGGAGCTGTATAGCCAAAGGTAAAGGTTGCGCCTGTGACAACACCAGTTAAAACAGGCTTAACTGTAACTTTATTACCCTTTTGAACAGCAGAAATACTGCTCATACTCCACCAAGTATCAGAGTGATACATTTCCCAGATTGCCCAGGCATCAGCCCAGCCAATATAGTCAACCTTTGAGTTATCGCCAAGGTCTTTAAACTCAGCTGCATGAGCTGGATTAGAGATAAACTGGTGCTCAATAATTACGCCAAGGATGCCCTTTTGGCGAGCATAGCGAACAATGCCGTAATAATCGGACTCATCGCCATTCTCGTAATAGTCTGTACCGTCTTTATCGTTGTAGCCACGCTCAGTAGCGCCATCACCTCGGGTGACAATACCCGCTTTTTCTCTCAAGTAATAGTTAATCTTGCCAGCAAGTGCCTGACCAGCAACATAAAGATCATGGTTATAGCTAACGTCATGAGGAACTAAGACCTCAGAGCCGGTTGCTGATGCAGGACCCGCATTGTAGTGCAGCGAGATGATGGCACAAGCGTTTGCGTCAACAGCACGCTGTACGCGCGTCTTGATCGATGGATCCTCGTGTTCTCCACGAACCACTACAACGGGAACTCCCCACTGCTCAAGATATTTCTTAACGTACATAGCTGTAGCCCAGGCAATATCTCCCTCTTTGAGTCCAAAGTAGGTTGCGCCTGGGTCTCGACCATCAGTACCATCACTGTGGCCAGGATCCAGTGCAATTGGTCTTCCTGTTGCACGAGAAAGCGCAACAGCATCACTCAGAGACTGGCTCTGAATTATATTGCCTTGGGCATCCATAGTTGTGTAGGTAGTTGCATATGCGTTTTGAACTGTTGTTACAAACAATGCTGTGACAACAAAGAGCAAAATAGCAAGCAATTTACCGCGAGTATTAAATAAGCTACGTTTCATGCGGTCCTCCGAAAAGTATTGGTTTACTCCTCTTCATACTTGCTAAAAGTTTACACTAGACTGGCACGTCAACAATAAAAAACACAAGCTCACCGCAACTTGATTGGAACTCTGTGATTTTCTCGACACTTGAAGATATTCTTGCAACAGATTTTGAAGCAGCTATTTTTGATTTTGATGGCACTATTGCTCATACACACCATATTTGGAAGCTTGTTGACCAGGAGTTTTTTGAGTCGCGAGGAATCCCCTACACTCCAGAAATTGGCAAGATTCTCTCCCCTCTTGGATTTGAAAAGGGAGCCGAATGGGCAATTGCCTCCTATGGGCTAAAGGAAGATCCAGAAGAAATTGTTGCCGAGTGGAAAGAACTGAGTAAAAGTTTCTTCGTAAACTCAGTGCAGCTTCGACCTGGGGTGGTTGAGTTTATTAACAAGCTACAAGAAAAAGACATCCCTACTGCATTGGCAACTGTCAACGAGCCGGAGCTTCTTGCTCTTCTTGAACCTCGTTTACATCTATCCACTCTGTTTGATACTCAGATATTTGCGGCAGAAGTTGGGTCTGCAAAAGATGAGCCGTATCTCTATTTAGAGGCTCTTGCTCGCCTTAGAGCTCCAGCGGAGAAAACAATTCTGTTTGAAGACATTCCTCTGGCTCTACAGACAGGAAATTCTGTTGGCCTAATCACCTGTGCTGTTAATTGTGATGATGAGCATCAAGATATCGAGAAACTCTCTGAACTTGCCGACCTTACCATCAAGCACTGGTATTAAAGCTCTTGGATACTGCAACTGTAAAAATAGCGATGTAACAAAAAAGGAGACCCGAAGGTCTCCTTTTGATGGTAGTGTTCGCAAGTACTAGATCTTGTGGACGCTAGAAGCCTGGAGCTTACCGTTCTGGCCGGTGGTAATCTCAAACTCGACAGGCTGACCCTCATCGAGAGTCTTGAATCCGTCCATCTGAATCTCGGAGAAGTGTACGAACAGATCGTCGCCATCCTCACGAGAGATGAAGCCGTAACCCTTGTCTGGATTAAACCACTTTACAGTACCCTGAGCCATTTCGTGCCTTTCTTTCTTAGCCCCGCAGGGCAAAACTGCGCCTGTGGAGCGCGATACCGTGACGTTTCGCCACGTGAAATATAATAACCTTAATCAACAACTTATGTGGCGAGAAACCACTCATGGAGATTTTCACACCATCTACCGGAAGAGCCACAGGTAATCAAGCTGTTTTCCAGCATTTATTTAAGGATATATCTGCTATTAAACGATTTTTATCTCATTAGTTGAGCATTTTTTCATAGAAGATAGAGAATTTGTATAGGATTAATTTACGGGAACAATAACAGCCATATCAAACTATTATTTATATAGAAAGTTATCCCTTCAAAAAAGGATATGCAAATGAAAAAGAAGACATGTTTGTCCAGCAGGCCTTCAATGCAAAAGCTTATTGCAGTTGCTTCGCTAAGTGCAGCTCTACTTTGTGGACTCCACGCTGCTCCTGCTCTTGCAGAGACTACTGATACTTCCACAGTAAGTGCTCCTGAATCAACTTCTAAATCCAATTATCCAAAATTAAAAGAAGTTGATGGAAAGGTATATTTTTATATTGAAGATGGAACTATTCTAAAAAGTCAATGGATTACTTATGGCGATAATCGATATTATGTAGATGAAACTGGAGCTGCAGTATCTGGTTTCTATACTACGCCTGATGGTAAAACCTGGTATTTTAATTCAAATTTTTTTCCATACGCTCGATACGGATTAATTTATTTTGACCAAAAAACGCCTAATAATCAATACGTTTTCTACTACATAGATAAAGATAACGGCTTGATAAAAAACAATTGGGTTAAAACAGATAAGGGTTGGAGCTGGGCCGGACCTGATGGCCGTTTTACTGAAGGATGGTTTACTGATCCTAATGGTAAAATCTGGTATTTAACTGGTAAGACTGATTCAGATGTTCCAGTTATTGCTAAATCAGTTTCGGTCGATGGAAAGGTGTACTTCTTTGATACTTCGACAGGACTGTTACGAAATTCTTGGGTAAATATGGGCCATGGTGTAGAAGCTTGGTACTGGGCTGGTCCAGATGGCGCTGCTGTCTCTGGCTGGTTTAAAACTCCAGATGGCAAAACTTGGTATGCCGACCCAAAACATCACAATGAAGTAGTAATGGGCGGAATAGATATTGATGATAAATATTATTTCTTTGATCACAGTAATGGCCTCGTTACCCATGGTTGGATCGGTGGTGGTGATGATGGTGAATGGGCTTGGATTGAAACAGTAGGCTCTGTTTATTCTGGCTGGAAACACATGCCAAATGGTAAGTGGTTCTATTTTGATGAAAAAGAATTCCCTACGATTGAGAATGGTGTCTACACTACTTACAGCTTCCCTGTGCTTAAGAAAGGTGTCTTCACTATTTCCAGCGGTACTTATTACGTTGACGTAAATAATGGAATGACTTCTAACGATTGGGTGCAGCTCCCTAATGGCGGTTGGGCTTGGGCACAGTCGAGCGGTGCATTTGCTTCTGGTTGGTACACCACTCCAAATGGCAAAACTTGGTATTTTGATCCATCAGATCCGCAGCATCCTGCACTTATTGGAGACGCTGAAATTAACGGTCAATCATATTATTTTGATTTAGGTTATGGTCTTTCTAAAAATGGATGGGTTCATAGAGCTGATGGTTCTTGGTCTTGGGCTGGAGAGAGTGGGGCGCTTCAATCGGATTGGAAGCATATGCCCAATGGCAAGTGGTTCTACTTTGATACCAAAGATTCCAAGCACCGCATGCTTGTAGGTGTCATCCAAATTTCTAGTGGAACTTATTATATTGATGAGTCTGCTGGAATGACCGCTAACAATTGGGTACAGCTTCCAGAAGGCGGTTGGGCATGGGCACAGCCAAGTGGCGCATTTGCTTCAGGTTGGTATACCACACCAAATGGAAAAACTTGGTATTTTGACCCAGCAAAGCCTGGTCACCCTCTTTATACTGGAGAGCACACTATTGAGGGTAAAGATTATTACTTTGATGAGGGTTATGGCCTTGCTCGCAATCAGTGGATTACTCGTTCCGATGGCGTAAGACGCTGGGCTGGACCAGACGGCGTACTTACTGAATACAAGCGCTAAATCAGTTTGAACTGCTCTTTATTACCTGGATTTATTGGAGTTAAAACGATGGAGAAGAAGATGCGTTTTTCCTACAAACCTTCTACACAAAAGCTTATTGCAGTTGCTTCGTTGAGTACAGCTCTACTTTGCGGACTCCACACTGCTCCTGCTTTTGCAGAGACTGCTGATACATCCGCAGTAAATGCCCCTGCTGTAACAACTGAAACTACTGCAACATCTGAAAATACTTCTCCTACAGCACCTGAAAACACTCAGCCTACCTCACCTGCAACGCCAACAACAACTCCAACAACAGACCAGACACCTGCTGTTCCAACTGAGAATACTTCGCCAACCCCTCAGTCTTCTGGATGGAGACAAGAAAACGGCCAATTCCACTATTACAAAGAAGATGGAACACTTGTCACAAGCCAGTGGATTAAAGATGATTCTGGTTGGCACTATGTAGATGCTAGCGGTAATGCAGCCAAGGGTTGGTATACAACGCCTAATGGTAAAACTTGGTATTTTGATCCTTCTCAGGATGCTTACCCAGCATTTGTAGGTGCTCACCTCATCGATGGAAAGGCATACTTCTTTGATGAGGGTTATGGTCTTGTCACCAAAGGATGGGTCCATCATCAGGATGGTACATGGTCTTATATTGACACAAATGGTTCTTTCCACTCCGATTGGAAGCAGTTGCCAAACGGAAAGTGGTTCTACTTTGATACTGAAGACCCCTTCCATCGGATGAAGGTTGGAGTTGTTCAACTCTCTAGCGGAACTTTCTATGTAGATGAGAGCGCTGGAATGATCTCTAATGGTTGGGTACTCCTTCCAAGTGGAAGCTGGGCTTGGGCTCAATCAAGCGGAGCTTTTGCGTCTGGCTGGTTTAATACTCCAAATGGTAAGACTTGGTATTTTGATCCTTCAGATTCACAGCATCCAGCTGCAATTGGTGAGACTCAAATTAACAACAAGTATTATTACTTTGATGAAGGATATGGTCTTCGCAGAAATGGCTGGGTCCATCGTACAGATGATTCCTGGTCGTGGGCTGATACCGATGGAACATTCCACTCTGAATGGAAACAACTTCCAAACGGTAAGTGGTTCTACTTTGATCCAGAAGATCCACATCATCGCCTGTCTGTAGGCGTAATTAAGATTTCTAGCGGCACGTACAATATTGATGTAAACGCTGGTATGACTTCAAACGGTTGGGTTCAGTTGCCTACCCGCGAATGGGCATGGGCTCAGTCAAGCGGAGCTTTTGCGTCTGGTTGGTTTAATACTCCAAATGGTAAGACCTGGTATTTTGACTCCACAAAACTAGGTAATCCCGCTTACGTTGGCGAACATTCCATTAACGGCAAGGACTATTACTTTGATGAGGGTTATGGTCTTATCCGTAATTCATGGGTAACCCTTACCAATGGCATAAAACGCTGGGCTGGTCCAGATGGAGTGCTGACTGGACGTCTTTCTCCTGATGGTATCTTTACGGCTGATAACGGCACTCAACCTACAGGTACCGTAAAGCTTCCTGGGCTTACTCTTCACATTGGCTCAGACCACAAGGTAAAAACTGGTTGGATAAAAGAAAACGGCAAAGACTATTACTATCTCAATGATGGCTCAGCCGCCTCTGATTGGGTCAATATCCAGGGAACTTATTATTACTTCAACACAAATGGTGAGAAACAAACTGGCTGGGTTCACCTCAAAAGTGGCTGGTATTACCTGGATGCTGACGGCAAGATGAAAACCGGATGGATTAAAGATAATGGCAAAGACTACTATCTTGATTCCAACGGAACTATGGTAACTGGATACACTACCTGGGGCGGCAAGCTCTATTGGGCCGGTGCAGACGGCGCTATGGAGGAGCAGCCTTGCTACTACCCCGACATGTATCGTTATGCGCAGAACTACTACAGTGCTACTAACTGGCTCATCCAGATTGATACTACCGGCAATCGCTTTGCTGTATACAGGGGCTCACACGGCAACTGGGTTGTTTGGCACGAATGGCAGTGCACCACAGGAGCACCAGGTATGTGGACCCCTCATGGTCAATTTACCGTAGGAAACAAGGGTCTCTACTTTGGCTCTGGTTTTAGATGCTGGTACTACACAACTATCTCTGGCGAGTACCTCATTCACTCTATCCTCTACAACTCTGACGGCTATACTGTCCGAGATGGTAGACTTGGATACAACGGCTCTCACGGTTGCGTACGCCTTGCAACAGAAAATGCTAAATGGGTTTATGACAACATCCCTTATGGAACCAAGATTGTTATTTGGTAATCCAAATAGCAATGAAGCTCTATAGCAATAAACCCCAACTCAAATTGAGCTGGGGTTTATTTGTTAGCTTATAAAATGTGGTTACGCAAAATACTTAGTTTCAAAATCCTTAAATTGCTCTGGAGTAGCGTTTTGATCTACCGAGAAGGACTGTGCAACCGCTACTGCCTGCTGCCTTCTAAGACCAGCTCTATCATCATCACCAAGCTGCTCATAAACGTGAGAGAGCCTATCGAGGGCATACACCACATACTCTGCAACTGAATCAGCTACGCCGGAGAGCAACATCATGGTTACAAGAGAGTCTGGCGAAAGTGCAAGAGCAGTCTCTGGACTCAAATCAATAAGCTCTGCAACAGCTGCCTCTACCACATCAAGTGGCTCTTCAGTTTGAGCCTCTAAAGCATTTCCCAAACCTGCTGTGACCGTTGAAGTAAAGTCATCGATTACTTCTAAAATGTAATCTCGTTGAAGCATTTTGTTCCAATCTACTAGTTAGTAGGAACAGGAATACGTAAGTGATCAAATGCAGCATGCGTTGCCTGTCTACCCTGAGGAGTTCTAATGATAAGCCCTTGCTGCAAAAGATATGGCTCATAAACATCTTCAAGTGTAGATGGATCCTCTGAGACTGCACTTGCAATGGTTGTGAGACCAACGGGACGTCCTCTGAATGTCTCACAAAGCGCACGTAAAACACGCACGTCCATTACATCTAGACCAAGCTCGTCAATCGCAAAGAATGAAAGCGCCTCTGAGGCTACCTGCCAGGTAATAGTACCTTCAGCTTTAACTTGTGCGTAATCTCGTACGCGCTTTAGCAGACGATTTGCCAAGCGTGGTGTGCCTCTTGATCGAGAAGCAATTTCTGCAGCACCCTGCTCATCAACTTCTACATCAAGAATGTTTGCCGAGCGCATGACAATAGTCTGAAGCTCAGGAACAGTGTAGTAGTCAAGGCGATAAGAAATACCAAAACGATCGCGCAAAGGACCAGTCAAAAGTCCGGTTCTTGTTGTTGCAGCTACAAGAGTAAAGCGTGGAATATCAAGCCTGATTGACCTTGCCGCAGGACCTTTGCCAATAACAATATCTAAGAAGAAATCTTCCATTGCTGGATACAGAATTTCTTCAACCTGGTGATTAAGCCTGTGAATCTCATCCACAAAGAGGATATCTCTCTCTTCAAGATTGGTGAGAATTGCAGCTAAATCTCCTGCTCGCTCAATTGCGGGACCAGAGGTTGTATGAAGCTTTGAGCCCATTTCTCCTGCTAAAACACCTGCAAGTGTTGTTTTACCAAGGCCTGGAGGCCCAGAAAATATAACGTGATCAAGCGGCTCATTGCGACTTTTTGCTGCCTCAATAAGAACACGGAGATTAGATTTAACACGCTCTTGACCAAGATACTCATCAAGAGTTTTTGGTCGCAAGTTTCTATCTTGCTCCAAGTCTTCTGCCTGAAGCCCACTAGAAACTACACGCTGAGAAGTGTGCCCTGGAAATGGAGCTGGAGTAGACGACGACTCAAATAAGTTATCTGCATCTGCTTCCCACATTAATTACCACTTCCCAAACGCCTTAGTGCATATCCAATAGCAGCTTCAATTGTAATAGCACCAGCCTCTTCATACCCCTCAAGAGCAAGCGTTGCTTCCTGAGAAGTAAAGCCCATTCCAAGAAGAGCCTCAATAACCTCTGATTCTACAGAGGTTACAGCAGGTTTTGGAATAGCAGCAAAGTCTGCAGGAGACGTAAGACCAACAAGCTGCTTAAGCTCTGCATCTTTTGCGAACACATCAGAAAGTTCAATTACTAAACGCTCTGCCTTCTTCTTACCAAGGCCAGAGACACTCTTAAGACGATTTCCGTCATTGGTGGTCACAATTACCGCAAGTTGCTGAGGCGTAAACGTAGAAAGCACAGAAAGAGCCAGTTTAGGACCTACTCCAGAAATTGCACGCAAGCGATCAAAGAGTGCACGCTCTTCTCGCGAAGCAAATCCAAAGAGTTCCATTGAATCTTCTCTGACTACCATACGAGTTAAAACGGTAACGCCTGCTTCACCCGCTTGTGGAAGCGCAGCAGCTGTTGAAGCTGATATACCCAGCTCATACCCAACGCCATTAACGTCGAGAACAGCAACTGAAGGAGTAACGGATACAAGTGTGCCCGTAAGCTGGACAATCATAGTTGTATTCTTCCCTTTCCAAGCGAGGTGGTTCTTACAAGATTAGCGTGACAAACTGCAGCAGCTAAAGCGTCAGCCGCGTGATCTGGATGAGGCTGATGATCTAAGCACAATATGTTTTGAACCATATACATAACCTGCTGTTTATCAGCAGCTCCTGTACCAACAACAGCCTGCTTTATCTGCATTGGAGTATATTCTCCAACCGTAAGACCTGCTTTAGAACAAGCGACAATAGCAGCACCGCGAGCATGTGCAGTAGGAATAGCAGATTTAACGTTTTGTCCAAAGTAAATGCTCTCAATAGAAAGAGCTTCTGGTGAAAACTTATCAATAACCTCAACAATCTGGTTATAGATTCTTCCCAAGCGCATATCTATTGGTTCATCTGCAGTTGTAGTTATGCATCCATAGGCGCGTGCACGGCATTCAGAACCCCTTGTCTCTACAATTCCCCATCCAGTGTGAGCAAGACCAGGGTCTATTCCAAGAATTACCATTGCACCTCCTAATATAGAACGTTCGTTCTATATTATCACAGAGTATGCGTAAACGATGCAACTAATTTTCTGAGAAAGGGCCTCTCCACATTTTAGGGTCAACCATGCCAATTTGTGCATCAGATTCTTGTGCCAGCTCTTTTAAAAGCTCCAGCATATCCTTAAAGCCCTCCTGAGCCTCCGCTGGATCAACTGACAACTCGGGCAGATGCATAGAAGCTCCTTGAATTTCTCGCAAAGAATTTCGCAAGGACTCTACCAGGTCAGATTCGGAAGCCTTTGTATCTCTAATTTTGTCTTGCCAGACTGATGCGTGTGGAATTTGAGCGTTTGTGAGGCTCTTTGAAGACATTTCCAGAACCTCAGTGGTGTTTCTGCGGTCTTTTTGGCGAGCGTGGAGCATAGAAATAATTGCTTTGACCTCGTCAACCTTTCCCATTTCTTCCACAATGGCAGAAATGCTTTTATTCCACTCAAGATAGCTGGTAAGCACGTAATCAACAAACTCGATGCGTTCTTGAGGCGTTGGCGCAGCATTCTCCAACCCATCAGTTACAACCTCAGAGATATTCTCGAGAACTGCATGGTCAATAGCTGGCGAGAAGGTATTTCTTACCCTTGCAAGGTCAACAATATCTGCATGATACATATCACCAAGAGGCCACAGAGAATGCGCACTAGAAATCTCTGTTCCTTTGAGCGCAAGGATGGTCTTATCGGCAGTCTCAAGCGTTAAATAATTATGCTGGTCAGCGTATGCATAGCCGTATGCACTCACCAATTTTGTATCGGTAAATGTCGAAAAAACCGTGCTATCCACAGTAACTTTATTAACCCGAAGTCTTGCGGTAAGCAACTCCGCAGCGCTTGTTGCTCGAGAATCTTTATTTGGAAGCAACAGTACGTGGACGCGCATAGGACCTAAAGCGTCTGAAGCAAGCGCAACGGTAACAAGAGAATTGAGCGAGCCATCAACTGCAATAAACACGCCGTCAAAGCCAGACTTTACCGTGTAGTCTCGCACTCCTGTAGCCAATACGCCCCAGGTAGTAAGCGCGCTGTTATAGACACCCGCAGTATCTTCTCTATCAAAGTTTTCGATAGTACCTTGGTCAACCTCGCAGACAACCATATCCTCTGAGAATGAGGCTGCTTGTTTGACTAAATCTCCTGAAGGAGACAAGAAGAAGCTTGAACCACAAAACACCTGGTTACCATAGGCGCCAACAGCGTTTGCAGCAATGAGCCAGCTATCAAGCTCCTCAACATCTCCCAGATAGCGGCTTTCTGCCACCGCCATGCCCATGGCGGACGACGAATCATCAACAGCAAAGCCAAAATACGGCAGGTAAATGACAGCATCTAACGAGTCGTCGACATCTTGCCACGCGTCAAGATCGTCGTAGGTAAAAGCAACGCCAAACGTAAGGCCGCCCGCTTCAAATTTTGCGAGCTCAAAGGTATTCTCGCCAGATGTTTGTGCAGAGCTAGCAGAACGAGCAAGAGCGCTCATGTGCGCTATCTGGGCAGTCAATTTCAGCGGGGTTACGGCTCCGTTTCTAACGAGAAGAGCCTCGCTAGCTGCACTTCCATCAAACTCTGTTACAACAGGAATAAGAGCCGCAATTGGAAGCTTTTCTGAAAGCGAATTGATAATCTCCGAGAGGTCTGCAAAAAGCCCTTCTATGTCAGCCTCTGGCACGCTTAGCAGCCCTGTAAGAGTTGGCGCAGGATAAATGACTAGCTCAGCACCTTGCTGTTGAGCTCTCTGAGCATATTCCAGCATGGTCTGAGCGGTAAACTCAAAGTCTCCGGCCAGAGTATTCATTTGTGCAACTGCTATGCGCATACCATTCCTATCATAAAGTGCTTAATTTGTTTTTACCCAAAAACAAACAGATGTAGTAAGAAAAAACGGAGCTGCAGGTAGCAGCTCCGTTTGACCTTACTAAGCTAATGCTTATTGTTGAGTCAATAGACTTAGAGGGAAACCTTCCAAAGACCGTGAAGGTTGCAGTACTCATAAGCCTCTGCCTCAACACCCTCCTCAAGAGTGAAGGTAGCAACTGGCTCCTGGCCAGGCTTAAGCTGTGCAAACTGAGCGCCATTCTCAGAAACAAGAGCGATGAACTCAATGTAGTGCTCTTCGAGCATTGGATGAGCAACCTCACCAACACGGACGGTAACGGTGTTGCCCTCACGAGTAACAAATGGAACGTGCTTCTCAGCTGCAGCGTCAGTAACGCCAGCCTGGAGAAGCTCAAGGTCTGCTGTCTCTACGTTGCCTGCGACACCGTAAACAATAGCGCCTGTCTCCTTGTTACGATAAAACTTTGCGTCGATCATTTTTTCTCCTCTCACGACATCCGAAGATGTCAGAATTTCTTAGCAAGTGCTACTTAAATAGTAACAGTTATTACTTAAGAGTAACCTGCAAATTTAGAATCGACAAAATCTAAACAATCTGTGCGTATCCGCTTTGACCAATAAAATCTTTAAGCTCGGTCAAAAGAACCATGCTACGTCCATCAATCCTGGTAGGAATTTCCATGCGCATAACATCGCCCATGTCTGTTTCTACCCTAATCTCAATACAGTCCATGCCGGGATAGCGCGAGAAGATCTGTCCAAGTGTCTCGATAGCCTGTCTTTGAAGTTGAGAAGCAGGCATATGAATGACGAGTGTCTTTGGTGTGTTGTTAGCACTGTTAAGCTCAATAGGATTAACTTCTTGAGCAATAACTTGGTCTCCTCTATCAGAGCGCTCAAGCTTTCCAAGAACAGAAATGAAGATGTCGCTCTGACTCTCACCAGTCTCTGGGTCAACATCTCCAGCAAGAAGTCTTGCAGCCTTCTTGTAGAGCTTAGGGAACATGACAATAGTGACGCTACCCTCCATGTCTTCAAGCGTAACAATTGCCATTGGGTCGCCGTTTTTAGTAGTGCGCTTCATAACATTAGTAACCATGCCCGCAAAGCGAATAGGCTTACCTTCTGGAACTTTGAACTGCTGAGACATAGCTCCGTTAGGAAGCTGAACCTCTACATTCTCTTCAATTTCTGCAAGGGCATAATCTCTGCTCTTAGCGAGGGTATACTCATATGGACGAAGCGGATGATCAGAGACATAAATGCCTAAGACCTCGTACTCTTTAGTAAGCTTGAATCGCCTATCCCACTCAACACCATCTGGCTCTGGGACACTATCACTAAAGCCAGAACCCTCTACTTCTGCAAACATATCAAACATAGAGAACTGACCAACAGCCTTATCTTTTTGACGCTTAGTAGCAGCATCAATGATGTTTTGTGGGTTGTTCTTATCCACAAAACTCATCATCTGCATACGGGTATAACCTGTTGAGTCAAAAGCTCCAGCCTTGATCAGAGCTTCAACAACGTTGCGCTTTGCCTGACTTGCATCAACACGATCGACAAAATCGTGAATGTTGGCAAAAGGACCGCCCTTTTGGCGCTCAAGCATAATGGCTTCACCAACACCAGCTCCTACGCCGCGAATTCCCGCAAAGCCAAAACGAATGCCCTCTTTAGTAGCCGTAAAGTCTTTACCGGACTCGTTAATATCTGGCGGAAGAATCTTGATGCCCTCATGACGGCATGCGCTTACGTAGTGAACAATCTTATCTGTCTTACCCATGTACGAGGTAAGAACTGCAGCCATAAACTCATGTGGATAATGCGCTTTAATCCATGCGGTCTGCATAACAAGAATTGCATAGCCAGCAGAGTGGGACTTGTTGAATGCATAAGATGCAAACTCAAGAACATCGTCCCAAATGCTTTCTGCAACCGAGCGATCAAATCCGTTACGAACTGCGCCGTTTTTCCAGTGAGCTTCCATGGTCTCATCAGTACCGTCATCCCAGTGCTGGACAACCTCCTGCATGAGTTTGATCTTCTTTTTTGCTACTGCTTTTCTGACCTTGTCAGACTCGCCTGCGGTAAAACCAGACATCTTCATAGAAATCTGCATAACCTGCTCTTGGTAGACCATGGTTCCGTAGGTTTCTTCCAAGATATCGTGAAGACGTGGATCGTAATCTTTGACTTCTTCTCTACCGTTCATACGGTTGATATAGCTGGTAACCATACCTGCGTTAAGAGGACCAGGACGATACAAGGCGATAAGTGCGACGATGTGCTTATATTCTGTTGGTCTCATGCCCTTAATAGTTGCAGTCATACCTGCAGACTCAACCTGGAAAACGCCGGCAGTTCGACCTTCTCTAAGAAGTCTATAAATTTCTGGATCGGTAAACGGAATGTTATCTACATCGATATCAATACCGTAGTTATCCTTCACGTTTTTGATTGCACGAGAAATAACCGTTAGAGTTCTTAGTCCCAAGAAGTCCATCTTAAGAAGGCCCATGTCTGCGACAGAATGTCCCTCGTACTGCGTAATCTCTACGCCGCCCTTGGTATCTACCTTGGTGGGAACGTGGTCATTTACGGGCGTAGGAGCAATCAAAACTGCACAAGCATGTACGCCCTCACCACGGTGCAAGCCTTCAATAGATAGAGCAGCATCAATGATTCTTCTAGCATCAGGGTCATTCTCGTACGCATCTTCAAAATCAGCGGAATACTGATCAGCGCCTTTTTGTCCTTCTTGAGCCTTATGAAGAACAAACTTAAGGTGAGCGTTAGGATCTCCTGGAATCATCTTAGACAGACGCTGTCCCATATAAACGGGATAGCCCAAAACACGACACGCGTCATTTATTGCCTGTTTAGCCTTGATGGTTGAATACGTAATAACGTGAGAAACACGCTCAGATCCATAAATCTGACGAACATGCTCAACAACCTCAAGACGACGCTCATCGTCGAAGTCCATATCAATATCTGGCATCTCTGAACGCTGTGGAGACAAGAACCTCTCAAACATGAGGCCATTCTCAAGAGGGTCAAACGAGGTAATATCCATAGCGTATGCAACAATAGCGCCTGCTGCAGAACCACGACCAGGGCCTACGCCAATACCATTCTCTTTTGCCCAGCGGACATACTCCTGAACAATCAAGAAGTAATCTGCAAAGCCCTTTTTGCAGATGATGTCATATTCATACTCAAAACGATCTTTAACGTTAATCTCATTGATGACAACGTTTTGCCAATCATCTCCATAACGTCTTGCTAGACCAAGCTCGCACTCTTTTCTAAAGCGCTCCTCTGAGGTCTCCCCCTCTGCCAAGTCTGGAAACTTTGGCAGGTACATATGGGTCCAATCCAGCTCATAGTTGCACTTATTTGCAACCTCAATGGTGTTCTCGATAGCTTCTGGACACCACGAGAAGATCTGGCGCATTTCTTGCTCACTCTTAAGATAGAACTCACTGCCTGTCATGCGCTTGCGGTTCTCATCATCAACGCGAGCGCCCGAACCAATGCAGGAAGCAATATCTTGAACGCTTGCATCCTCTTTAGTGAGATAGTGGTTATCGTTGGTAGCAACTACCTTAATACCAAGGTCATGGCCCATCTTTACAATGCGCTCAGCAAGAGTTCTATCGGTGTATCCTCCCCAACTTGGATCAGACAAACCGTGATCTTGAATCTCTAGGTAAAAATCATCTCCAAAGATATCTTGATAGATTTTTGCCCAACGCTCTGCTTCTTCTGGACGACCTTCAAACAACATACGGGGAATGATGCCAGAAACACAAGCTGAAGTGCAGATAATTCCCTCGTGATAACGTTTGAGCATCTCAAGCGTAGTACGTGGCTTGTAATAGAACATATCTTTTGAGCCCGCCTCTGACATCATCTTCATCAGATTGACATAGCCGGTCTCATTTTTAGCAAGCAAGATAAGGTGATAACGTACCTGCTTAGTACCCTTCTCAATACAATCATCAAGAATGAAGTAAGCTTCACAGCCAAAAATTGGCTTAATAAGTGGAGAAGGTTTATTGGCCTTTACGGCCTCAATGTCATGTGTTTGATTCCAAATTTGAACGTCAGAAGCCCACTGAGCATGAACCTTATCATGCTCGCCAGCATTGGGATCATCTGCAGGAGGCTCTTCTAGATCCCAGCCCTTTTCAAAACATTCAACATCACGACACCACTGACCATAGTCTTTAAGACCCTCATTGTACTTGCGGCATGCAAGGTCAAAATCTGGAATTCCAAAGAGATACCCATGATCAGTAAGAGCAAGTGCTGGCATACCAAACTCTACAGCTTTACTAACCATGTCTGGGACACGACTAGCTCCATCAAGAATGGAAAAATCTGAGTGGTTGTGGAGGTGAACAAATGCCATCTTTTTCTACGCTCTTCTCTTTGTGCTTCAAAATTTGTTCTTTTACCAAGGGCTCTTAATTTCTTTGTATAGTGTAGCCGATTCGCCGGACAATAACTACTAATACAAACATATGTTCTATCTGCTCTTGCTTCTATTATCCCTGGTAGATTGAGTGAAAATATTTTCTCGCCAATTTATCTGAGCACGTCATTCACGTATGTTCTAAAAAAATAATTTCTTTGAAAGTTGTTATGTAAATAAAAGTTTCCAACTGGTAACTCTTCGTCTAGAGACTCCTTAATTGGGAATATAGTTTTTGTGTTAAGTAACCTAGCTAAGGAGATCACATGGATCAGATGAAAAGCATTTCCTTTGACGACATTGCAGCGGCTCAGAAGAATTTTGAGTCCGACCGCGCTCACACAGTTGCTAAGAATGCTGCTACCAGCGCTGGTGTTAGAAAAGCAGCTCGTGTACCAGAAGGTGTTGCCCTTAATCCTCTTACTTTTGATGTTGAGGTAAAGCAGGGTAACCGCACTAATCAGAAGCGCTCTGGTCGTTGCTGGATGTTTGCTTCCCTCAATACATTTAGATATCGCATCATCAAGAAATACAACCTCTCCACTTTTGAACTTTCCCAGGCATATCCACTGTTCTGGGACAAGATGGAGAAGTCCAACTGGTTCCTTGAGAACATTCTGGACACCCTTGATGAGCCTCTGAACGGTCGCCTTGTTTCCTTCCTGCTTACCGATCCAATTGGCGACGGTGGCCAGTGGGATATGTTCAAGAGCCTTGTAAAGAAGTACGGCGTTGTGCCAAAGAGCGCTATGCCAGAGACAGAGTGCTCCAGCAATACTCACGAGATGGACAAGTACCTCACCCGCTATCTTCGTAGCGCCGCAAAGCGTCTTCGCGAGACCGCAACTGCTGGTGAGTCCCTTGAGTCTCTACGCGAGATGAAGAAAGAAATGATGGAGGACGTCTATACCCTGCTAGTAACCTGCCTGGGTCAGCCTCCTGTATCTTTTGAAACTCGTCTGCGCGATAAGGACGATAACATCGTTCTTTCCGGTACTTTTACTCCTCAGGAGTTCTTCGCTGAGGCTGTTGACATGAACCTTGATGATTACATCTCAATCATCTCTGCACCAACCGCTGATAAGCCTTTCAACCACACCTACACCGTTTC
>CALBBS010000066.1 GCA_937926845.1 uncultured Atopobium sp.
TCCTGTTATTTTAGGTAGGGTTACTGCACTTATTAGATCAATCTCTTAGTCAAATTATGGGTGCTGAGTTAAAACAAACCAAAGGGAGAATAACGTTTTTTGACACTATTCGAGGTCTCTCAGTAGTTTCAATGATTCTGTTTCACTTTACCTATGATTTGTTCTTTATTTCACACGTTAAGCTTACGTGGTTTACACCTCTGCTTATGCAAATCTGGATACCATCAATCTCATATCCTTTTATTTTTATTGCTGGTTGTATGTGCGCCTTCTCTAAAGATCCTTTTAAACGTGCAGGAGTTTATGGCCTTGTAGCCTTAGCAATATTTGCAGCAACTACCTTTGCAAAGGTTGATACCCCCATCACGTTTGGAATCTTCTTTTGTATGGCCTCATGTACCTTGGTAGAAGCTCTTATTTCACGTTTTGCTGTTACACCAAAAGGATATTCCGCGGCAATTCTTTTGCTTTTAATTTTTGTCGTTTGTATTCCAATTTCTACAGGACACATTGGTATCGGGAACATGGTTTTCTCGTTACCTAAAGAGTTATACCAAACACCATATTTAGCCTGGGCTGGTTTTCCCTCTCCATCTTTTTCATCAGGAGATTACTACCCATTACTCCCCTATTTGTTCTTGTATTTAAGTGGCGCTGCTTTTAACAGACAGTTTAAGGAAGCCGGATATCCTAACTGGATGAAAAGGTTCTCCCTTCCCCTCATAACAGAGATGGGAAGACATTCACTTCTCATTTACCTTTTGCATCAACCAATTTTGCTGCTTATTGCATTATTCGTCAGTCAAAATATCGTCTTCTGATACCACGTACGGCTCTAAAAGTGCCTGCATATACGTATCGGCTTTAACTGACAGTAAAAGACCTTCGACAACATATTGCTCGTGCAAAAGTTGGCATCTCTCATGAACAGACTTAACAAGAGCGCCTTTGTTGAACGGAATAAGTGCACTAACCACCTTGTCGCCGGCGCTAGCTATTTCTTGAATCTTGTGGAGAAGGCCGTTAATGCCCGTACCTTCCTGGGCAGAAATAAATACAGCTTCTGGATAGAGCGCTCTGAGCATTTGAAGCTCTTGCTCATCAAGTAGGTCTACCTTGTTTAATACAAGAATCTGATCGCTTTTATCAGCCTCGATGTCTTTCAAAATACTACGAACAACTGCTATTTCTTTAGAAAGATTCTTATCAGTTGCATCTGCAACCAACAGAAGAAGGTCAGCTTCTTGAGCCTCTATCAGTGTAGATTTAAAAGACTCAATCAGATTAGTTGGGAGCTTTTGAATGAATCCAACAGTATCCGTAAGAACAATCTTTCTGCCTTCATCAAGAGAAAGCGCTCTGGTAGTTGGATCAAGAGTTGCAAAGAGTTCGTCTTTTGCATATACATCCGCGCCTGTGAGTTGATTCAAAAGCGTTGATTTACCAGCATTGGTATATCCAACAAGTGAGACACTAAACGTTCCAGAATTCCATCTGGACTTAGACTGAACTTCTCGACGTTGGCTGAGCTGCTTGAGTTCATTTTTAAGGGTTGAAATGCGCTTTCTAATAAGACGACGGTCAACCTCAAGCTGGCTTTCACCCTGGCCAAAACGGCTACCAATACCACCGCGAGTTTGCTCGCCTACCAGGTGACTCCACATACCACGAAGCCTTGGAAGTACGTACTGAAGCTGTGCAAGCTGTACCTGAAGTCGCCCTTCCTTGGTTCGCGCGTGAATACCAAAGATGTCAAGAATAAGCGCTGTTCGGTCAATTACTTTAACAGGCTCACCAAGTAGTTTTTCAAGATTAGATTGCTGTGATGGCGTTAATTCATCATCAAAGATAACGACGTCAGCGCCAGTATTTCTAACAAGAGAAACAAGTTCTTCCGTTTTACCTTTACCAATAAACGTCTTAGGAACGGGAGCATCAAGCTTTTGTGTAATGCGCATAAAAACTTCAGCGCCGTCAGTTTGTGTCAGGCGCTCAAGCTCGTCCATCGATTCTTCAAGCGACCAATCGCTTTTACCGCAATCAACGCCTACAAGAATTGCTCGCTCAACTTTAGGAGCTGTAGAAAATGGAACAAAACGACCCATAAACTCCCCATCTAAGATAAGGTAATTACGTTAGTTTTTGATGCGTTCTAATGGCATTGTACGTCAGCGTGCTTCACAAGAATCAGCTCGAGCGCATCCTTGGCTGTGAGTTGGTCCATATCAAGCCACCTGACTCGACCGTCTCGTTTAAGCCAAGAAATCTGTCGCTTTGCATACTGCCTGGTATGCTGCTTAATAAGCTCACATGTTTGCTCAAGCGATTGCTCTCCAGCAAAGTACGCAAAGAACTCTTTGTAGCCAATTGCCTGCCCAGCCGTGCAATTTTCAGAGAGACCTGACTCAATAAGCGCTTGAACCTCTTCAACAAGCCCTTGCTCAAACATAAGGTCAACTCGGAGGTTTATTCGCTCATAAAGACGCTGACGGTCCATCGTAAGACCCCATATCTGGGCGTCAAAGTACGGTGTATGAGCCTTTAGACCCTCATGATGAGTTGCATACGACTTGCCCTCTTCCAAGAGCTCTAAAGCCCTTACAACGCGTCGTACGTTATTTGGATGGATAAGCTCTGCACTTGCTGCATCTTTTGTGGCGAGAAGTTCGTGCAGGCCCTCAGCACCAAGCTCTTCTGCAAGCTTTTCATAACGATTTCGTACAGGAGACTCAACTGACCCAGAAGGAAACTCCATCTGGTCAATAATCGAATCAAGATAGAGTCCAGTACCACCACAAAAGACAGGCATTTTACCAGCATCAATGAGCTTATGAGCTTCTGTGCGTGCCGCAGTCTGGAACATTTGAACAGAATATTCTTCTGAAATGTTGGCACAATCTACCATCAGAAGAGGAACTTCTCGCTCTTCAACTGGAGTTTTAGCGGTTCCAATATCCATGCCTCGGTAGACCTGCATTGCATCAACAGAAATGACGGAAGTCTCAAGCTTCTTGGCTACCAGCTCAGACAAGGAGCTTTTGCCCGAAGCCGTGGGACCTACAATGCAGATAACCGAGCCATGGGAGCTCATCGTGGATCAGACTCCATGGTTCCACGCAAATACCAGGTACGAGCCTCATCGATATGAACATCAACAATCTTGCCGATAAGATCTTCTGGCGTGTAACCTTCTGGCAGATTGAAGTGAACTGTTTGGTTCTTCTCGCTATGTCCCACCATGACGGAGCTATCACGCTTGGAAGTTCCCTCAACAAGAACTGCCTGCGTAGTATTCAAGTCTACCTGGTTAGCGTCATGCGCCTGCTGAGCCACAAGCTCTGCAAGCCTATCAAAGCGCTCCTGGATGACCTCGTGAGGCGTGTTGTCTTCGTATTTTGCCGCAGGAGTACCTGGACGCTTAGAGTAAATGAAGGTATATGCAGAAGAGTATCCTGCTTCTTTGACCAAAGAAAGCGTATCCTCAAAGTCTTCTTCAGTTTCTCCGGGGAAGCCAACAATAATGTCAGTTGAAAGCGCCAGTCCTGGAATAGCTGCACGAAGGCGAGAAACCACGTCCAAGTACTCTTCTCGTGTATAGCTGCGGTTCATCTTTTTGAGAACACGTGTAGAGCCACTTTGAACCGCAAGATGAAGATGAGGCATGACGGCTGGCGTTTCCTTCATGGCCGCAATAGTCTCATCAGTAAGATCTTTTGGATTCGATGAGGTGAAACGGATTCGCTCAACGCCCGTCTGACCCACGGCACGTAAAAGCTCTGCAAAACGAGGCTTACCGTAGAGGTCGCGACCATATGAGTTAACGTTTTGGCCAAGAAGGGTAATCTCACGAACGCCATCTGCGACAAGACGCTCGCACTCACCGATAACAGCTTCAAAGGTACGGCTGCGCTCACGACCACGAACGTAAGGAACAATGCAATACGTGCAGAAATTATTGCAGCCGGTCATGATAGGCACCCACGCGTGATACTGCTGAGCGCGGTTACTTGGCAGATCTGTGGAGAAGCCCTTGCCCTCTTCGGAAGTGTCTACAGCTACACGGTCATTCTCGCCCTTAAATGCGCTGGTGAGAAGTGCAGGCAAACTTGCAAGTGCACTGGTGCCAAACACAACGTCAACAGCTGGAACCTTTTCACGGAGCTTCTCGCCATCGCGCTGCGCAATACAGCCGCCAATAGCAACAACGCGCTTGCCTGATGGAGGTGTTGGAGCACTGACCATGGCAGAAGCCTGACCGTAGAGACGCTGATCAGCGTTCTCACGAACACTGCAGGTCATAAAAATGACAATATCTGCGTCATCAGTATCTGAAACCTCATTGCAGCCACAAGCCTCAAGCAGACCAGAGACACGCTCTGTATCGTGCAGATTCATCTGGCAGCCAAAAGTTTTGATGTGATATGTTTTTCCTACGAGCTCGGAATTTTCAATCATGCTTAAAGTACCTCGTTATACTCAGTGGAACTAACAGCTGGAGTCTGCGTATCAGGGGCAGACAGGGTATGGACATAAATGGCAATTTTAATTGCAGTTCTACTCTCCCCTGCAATTTCGATATCAGAAAACGTTGGAGCACAGGTGATATCCAGACCGCAAGGAATCAAGAAGCCACGCGCAATAGCAATAGCTTTGATACCCTGGTTGACTGCACCCGCACCAATGCACTGGAGCATAACAGGCTCATTATCTTTAACCAGTCCCGCAATAGCTCCTGCTACAGAAGCTGGTGAAGACTTACTTGAAACTTTAAGCAAACCCATACGTGCTCCAATTATTGTGCGTTTGTTCTACTCTTGCGACTCAATATCAAAAGTCACAACAATTTTGTTTTTACTTACACGAACACGAGGCTCAGCCGTCAAAGAAACGTAGTATTTCTCGGACAACTCAGCAAAACTCTGCTCCATTTTTCGAGAAAAACTGCTGATATCAGCTTTGCTCATCTTGAGACCTCGGTGGTCTTTCATCAGATCAACTTCGCGAGAAACCCCTTCAGGTTCAACAGTGTGGCTGACCTGTGCATACACGCTACGCAAAGGCTTTATCTGCTCAGCAATAATTCTATGAGCAGTTCTATCTGACATTGAAAGACCAAGAGACTTACAAACCTCAGAAAGCTCTGTTGCATCCGCTGCGGCCCTGAAGCGCTCAAGA
>CALBBS010000067.1 GCA_937926845.1 uncultured Atopobium sp.
AGGCAACTTTGCGAAGTGCGTCTGAGCCGTCCTTGGTTTGCTTGCGCTCAACGGAGCTAGGTCCGCTTGAAACAACGGTGAACTGCGAAGGGTCGAAGTGCGAAATAGCAGTTGAATCAAGGTCATCGGCGGTGAAGACGTTGATGCGATCTGGGTCGTTGATGAAGGTTGTAGGTTCTGCTTCGGACGCAACGGTAGGGTCTGCGTCTGCAATGGTTGTAGGTGCTTCATCTGCAGCAATGTAGGTGTCATCATCTTGGACTTCCAAGAGTGAGGTCTCCGCTGCAGTTGTATCGTCAGCGGAAGAGTCTGTAACAACGGTCTCGTCCAGCTCGTTGGTTGCCTCGGTAGAGACAGCAGCCTGGTCTGGTACAGAGACTTCGGCTGGAGCAGCGTCCTCATGTGGAGCGGATTCTGCAGGTGCATCGGTTTTCTCGTCATTTTGCACAGGGACACCAGCCTGAGGACTTACAGCCTCGTTGAGAATAACAGTTGGTTCAATTGGAGTATTTTCAGGGGAAGCTTGGGAGTCCGCGACGTCAGAAAGCTTCTGTCCGCAGTTGGAACAGAACTTTGCGTGCTTGCTAATTTCAGCTCCGCAGTTGGGGCAATTCATAGAGTCGCTCCTTAAATCGCCAGTAGTACTCAGCGGCTATTGGTTAAACTGAGATTCTATTGTAGCGTTAACAGGAGAAACACCAAAATGTTTTTAATTTTGAGGGCGGCTACGCGCGTTTAGTGACACGTGATGTAAATCCGCTTCACGTGTTCAGGCTCGCTGCTTAGAGCAGAGAAACACCTGCTTCTACGCAGATTTCCTCAGTTTTCTTGTCCCAAATAGACGCCTGTACTTCTCCGACGTGCGCTTTTTCCAGCAACAGCATACAGAGGCGACTCTGGCCAATACCGCCGCCGATGGTAAAGGGCAGCTCGCCATTAACGAGCATCTTGTGGAATGGCAGCTTAAGGCGGTCCTCACATCCAGCGATTGCCAGCTGCGACTTAAGCGCCTCAGCGTCAACGCGAATGCCCATACTGCTGATTTCAACCGCACAGTCCAAAGTTTCATCCCAGAACAGCAGGTCACCGTTGAGTGACCAGTCGTCATAGTCGGGAGATCTAAAGTCGTGGGGCTGTCCGGAGTTTAGAGCGCCGCCAATACCCACGATAAACGTAGTTGGATGCTCGCGAACAAACAGATCTTCTCGCTGCTTAGGCGTTTGAGTAGGGTAGAGGTCCTCGAGCTCCTGTGAGGTTACAAAGGTGACCTCACGGCTGAGCTGCGCG